>DAOWHF010000176.1:0-19555 GCA_030641565.1 Methylomarinum sp. | reverse complement strand
GCAATTGCAGCGACACCTGCGTTTTCTGCCATTTGCAAATCATGATTAGAATCACCGACAAAAACCACCCTTTCCTTGCTTACCTGCATTTCAGTAACAATTTCCTCTAGCATTAACGGATTAGGCTTTGATGCGGTTTCATTCGCACAGCGAGTCGCATCAAAAAAATCAAGTAAACCCACCCCTTGCATTGCTTTATCAAGCCCTGATCGCCCCTTACCAGTCGCAACAGCTAGCTTATAACCTTGCCCCCTTAATTGGCGCAACATCTCATTAACACCTAAAAACAAATCATTCTCTGTTATTGTCTTGGCAAAAAATACCTGACTGTAGCAAGCAATGAATTGTTCCTGAGCCTGTCCTTTTATTTTTGGAAACAATTCTGCCAAAGCATTTTGTATACTCAAACCAATAATATTTTTAATTGCCTGATCCTCAGGAACAACAAGACCTTGCTGATCTGCTGCCACCTTTAAGCAATGCACAATCCAATCGACAGAGTCAGCTAAGGTTCCATCCCAATCAAAAATAATTAAATCAAATTCATTTTTCATAATCTCAGCCTTATTTAATTTAAAGCCTCTTTTTCTAACAACAACTCCAGCTCACGTGACAACGGTGCTTTAAAGTGCATTATTTCATCGGTCACAGGGTGAATAAACTTTAATTGCTCCGCATGCAAAAACAGTCGTTTATAGCCTCGTTTTTTCAAATCTCGATTAACGACTCCATCACCATAGCGATCATCTGCCACTATTGGATGCCCTAACCAAGCAGCATGCACTCTTATCTGATGTGTTCTACCTGTTACCGGTGATGCTTCAACCAAGGTAAGGTTTTTATATTTTGCTATCCGTCTGAAATGAGTTTCAGCAAATTTTCCTGCCTGACTCACTTTAACAACACGTTCCCCGCCTTTCCCGGTATTTCTTAACAAAGGCACGGTAACCACCTGCTTTTTCTTTTCCCATTGCCCAACTAACAATGCCAAATAAGTTTTCTTTATTCCACCATCGCTACGGAATAAGTCATGTAACGCCTTTAAGACTGAGCGTTTTTTAGCAATCAACAAACACCCCGAGGTCGCCTTATCTATCCGGTGAGCCAATTCTAAAAACCGTAATTCAGGCCTTAAAACGCGTAACGCTTCAATCACCCCCGAACTAATCCCACTGCCACCATGCACAGCAAAGCCCGACGGTTTATTTAAAACAATCAAAGCCTCATCTTCATAAAGGATATCTTGTTCAAGACTTTGCTTTAACGTAGGCTGCATAACAACCTCATTATCTCGCTCAGCAACTCTTACTGGAGGAATACGAACTATATCTCCCGCCTTTAAACGATACTTATTATTTATCCGACCCTTATTAACCCTTACCTCACCCTTACGAATAATTCTATAAATTCGCGTTTTAGGGACGCCTTTTAACTTTGTAATCAGAAAATTATCTATTCGCTGATCACAGTTTTCCTCGGAAATTTCAACCAGCTGAACTTTAGGGCTATCTTTATCTTGTACTCTATTCATATCAATAATAATACCAGTATATTTAATTTATTAACTGTTTAAATTGATACCAACACTAAAGGTTGTTATATTAGAGAAGTTTATCTAAAAAAGATGAATTAATGTCTATACTTAAACAATATAGCCTCAAGCTGGCAGAACAATGACAATGCCTGCTTTCTACACAGAATTTTTGGGTTTTATCGCTCGACCCATGATGAGCGATGCTGTTCCAACAGGACAACTACTTATAGCCGGGCACATAAAAGCCTCCGCTATAGCAACAGAACTTATTTCACCTGAGATACTACGGATTTATATCCAAAGCACACAGATAGAGCTCACATTAAAACACGCTCGAAACAGGTAAGAAGTTGAAGAACTTAATATTCCGTGAACCTATACATGTTCACCTAGACAAAGTCTGTTCAGAAATAAAACCTATTTCTTAGTACACTGATATGGAGCAGGAAATTACAAGGACAATACAATGAAAAGAATGCTTATCAACGCCACGCAACCTGAAGAGTTGCGCGTAGCTTTGGTAGACGGTCAAAAACTTTATGATTTTGACATAGAACTCCCTTCAAACGAACAAAAAAAAGCAAACATTTACAAAGGTATTATTACTCGCGTAGAACCCAGCCTTGAGGCCGCATTTATTAATTACGGCGCTGAAAAACATGGCTTCTTGCCTTTTAAAGAAATTTCCGCCGAATATAGAAACAAAATCAATCCAGACAAAAAAACTGAAGGTCGTCCAAATATTAAAGACCTAGTCAAAGAAGGTCAGGAAATTATCGTTCAGATTGAAAAAGAAGAACGTGGCAACAAAGGCGCAGCACTAACAACCTACATAAGCCTTGCCGGCACCTATTTGGTATTAATGCCAAACAACCCTAAAGCAGGCGGCATTTCTCGACGCATTGAAGGTGAAACTCGCAACGAACTACGCGAAGCGATGGCAGCACTAGAAATCCCAGAAGATATGGGATTAATCATTCGCACAGCAGGTTGCGGAAAAAATGTTGAAGAATTACAGTGGGATTTAAACTACCTATTACAATTATGGGAAGCGGTTGATCGATCCAGCTCAGAACAACAAGCGCCTTTTCTTATCTTTCAAGAAAGCAATGTCATCATCAGAGCATTGCGTGATCACCTAAGAAATGACATTGATGAAATTCTAATTGATAAAGAATCTTCATATAAACTAGTACAAAATTTCTTAAAGCAAGTGATGCCTCACTTCTTACAAAAGGCAAAACTGTATACCGATAACGTGCCTTTATTTAGCCGTTACCAAATTGAATCGCAAATTGAATCAGCCTACAAACGTGAGGTATCTTTACCTTCTGGTGGCTCTATTGTTATTGATTACACAGAAGCATTAACGTCTATCGACATCAACTCTGCACGTGCGACTAAAGGCAGTGATATTGAAGAAACCGCTTTAAATACTAACCTTGAAGCGGCTGATGAAATTGCTCGCCAATTACGTTTGCGTGATTTAGGTGGCCTTTTTGTTATTGATTTCATTGACATGATGGCTAACAGAAATCAAAAGGCTGTTGAAAACCAATTACGCGATGCAATGAAAATTGACCGCGCACGCATCCAAACCAGCCGTATATCACGCTTTGGTTTGCTGGAGATGTCCAGACAAAGATTACGCCCTTCTTTAGGTGATGCAACACAATTAACCTGCCCTCGTTGTAAAGGCCAAGGTGCGATTCGTAATATTGAATCGGTTGCACTTTCTGTATTACGTATTCTTGAAGAAGACGCAATGAAGAAAGGCACTGAAAAAGTAGTTGCTCACTTACCTATTGAATGCGCAACCTATCTACTTAATGAAAAAAGATCTATTTTACAAGACTTGGAAGCACTACATAAAATTGACATTATAGTATTACCAAGCAAACACCTTGAAACACCTGCGTATGATATTGAACGCATTAAATCAGTTGAAGGTGAAGAAGAAAAGGCAAGCCACTTACAGATCAAAGCTGACAACATCACCGTGCCTGAGTTTGCAAAAAAATCGACACATCAAATGGAAAAACCTGCAATTAAGGAATTTTTACCAGATGCACCTGCGCCTGTTCATAACAAAAAAACATCAGCTAATCTAATTCACCGTTTCTGGCAAAAACTGGTTGGCAGCACGACTGAAGAAACAATCGAAGCAGCAGCCCCAAAAGCACAAGCTGAGAGAAGACCGCATACGGACGAAAAAACCCGAAGCAATAGAACCAACAGAAATAAAAACTACAGAAAGAGTGGTAACGAAGGTCGCAGCAGTCAAAGCCGCAACCCTCGTAAAAGCAGTGCCAGTCAACAGACTCAAAAGAAAGCAGCCACAAAAATCAATGAGACTGAAACAAAACAAGTCTCAGAAAAAACACCTTCCTCTACTGAGAAAAAAACAACAGAAAAAGCAACAACTGGACAACACGCCAGACGAAGCAACAACCATAGTCGCAGGCGTCCACGTAATCCAAATTACAAAAAACCGCAGCAAAAACAAGAATCAGCTGTAGATAATGACACTCAAGCTCAAAGCAATAAACCTGCACCTGAAAAGCACGTAAATAAACCTAGCAATCAAGAACCACCTAGATCCTACGACAATCAATTTGCAGAACAAAAACAAATGAGTCATTCAGAACCAAGCCCCAAACCCAAACAGGCACCTTCTGAAAATAAAGAAACAAATGTTAAGCCAGAAATCCCTACGAGTTCTGAGTCTTAGTCAATAATACTTAAGAGTGTGCTTTAAATAACTTCCAATTTATATAGCTGTAAAGTTATTTATTGCACACTCCTTAACTGAGTAGCTTCTTTAAGGCTTTATCTGAAAGATACATCAATTTACCGCACTAGCTTTAACGATACCTTACTTCGACAACATCCTCAGACAAAAACCGAGTCAAGCGCAAAACCAACTCATCAGTTGGATGCACTCGCCATTCATCACCTAATTGAACCGATGCTTTAGCTTCAGCAGAACAATAAGCTATCTGTATTGGGCAATTGCCTCCCAAAAACGGCTGTATGGTTTCTTTCAAGCCATTAACAAAAGAAACCGGACCATCTAAAGTCACCCACTTCAAGAGTATACATCTAGCAAACATTTCTCTTGCCTGCTCAAAGGTATACATTTTATCGGCAGTTAGGCGCAGCCCGCCAGAGAAATCATCAATACTTAACGGCCCTTCTGCTACTAACAAGGTATCTTTAGATAAAATATCCTTGTACTGCTCAAAGGTTTTGCTAAATGCGGCTACCTCTAGGCGGCCTGTACGGTCATCCAGTGTTGCAAATCCCATCATAGTACCTCTTTTGGTTTGTCGCGTACGCATTTCAACAATTAAACCAGCGACTCGCCCTTCCATCTTTGATTTTGATCTTTCTGCATCAGCCAATAACGAACCAATAGACCCATGCCTGATATGTTTTAATTCGGCCTCATATTGATCAATAGGATGACCTGTTAAATACAAACCTAAGGTAATTTTTTCCGCTTCTAACCTTTCTTTTTCTGTCCATTCTTCAACAACTGTGGAGTATGCTTCCTCATCATCACTTTTATCGACCTGAACAGCTAAGCCAAACAAGTCGTTCTGACCAGCTAGTCTCATTTTTCCATGCTGGTCTGCGACTTTTAAGGCAATCGTCAACTCAGCCAGATGCGCTGCTCTGTTTGGATCAACACTATCAAAAGCGCCACCTTTAATTAGAGCTTCTAATGCCCTACGATTAACCTTTCTTGATTGGACTCGCTTACAAACATCATATAACCCCGTAAAGAGACCATTCTCATCCCGCTCATCTAATAAATCTAAAATAGCAGATTCACCCACGCCTTTAATCGCACCGATACCATAAACAATTTCATTTTTATCATTTACTGTAAAACGGTATTGCGATAGGTTAATATCTGGCGGGCAGACAGACAGCCCCATTTCTCGGCATTCTTCAATTAAAATAACCACTTTATCGGTGTTATCCATATCAGCCGATAAAACCGCTGCCATAAATGCTTCAGGATAATGTCGTTTTAGCCATGCTGTTTGATAAGCCACCAAAGCATAGGCCGCTGAATGTGATTTATTAAAACCATAGCCAGCAAATTTCTCCATTAAATCAAAAACATAAGTTGCTATTGATTCGTCAATCTGGTTATTTATCGAACCTTCGGTAAAAATTGTTCGTTGCTTAGCCATTTCTTCTGGCTTTTTCTTACCCATGGCTCGGCGTAACATATCCGCCCCCCCCAAAGTATAACCCGCTAATTCACGGGCAATTTGCATCACTTGCTCCTGATACAAAATAACGCCGTTGGTTGGGCTTAATATGGGGATTAATAAATCATGGGCATATTCGGCTTTAGCCCCATGTTTTACATTAATATAGTCATCAACCATGCCAGACTCTAGTGGCCCCGGTCTAAACAGCGCCACCAAAGCAATAATGTCATCAAAACAATCGGGTTTAAGTTTACGAATTAACTCTTTCATCCCCCGCGACTCTAGCTGAAACACCGCCGTGGTCTGACATTCTGCAAAAATCTCATAGGTTTGAGGGTCATCTCTGGGAATTTGCGTAATATCAACCAGGTCTTCACCTAGCAACTTTTTCTTGGTATTAACCGTTTGTAACGCCCAATCAATAATGGTCAGTGTACGCAAGCCCAAGAAATCAAACTTAACCAATCCTACGGCTTCTACATCATCTTTATCAAATTGGGTAACTAAATTTCCGCCGCCTTGCTCACAATATAGTGCTGAGAAATCCGTTAGCTTAGTTGGAGATATAACCACACCCCCCGCATGTTTCCCCGCATTTCTTACTGTTCCTTCCAGCGAAAGCGCCATGTCGATCAATGTTTTAACATCATCTTCGGTTTCATACCGCTGTTTTAAATCGGGACTTTCCTGCAATGCTTTAGTTAAAGTCATTCCAATTTCAAAAGGGATTAATTTTGCCAAACCATCAACAAAACCATAAGAAAATGCAGAGACACGCCCAACATCTCGAATAACCGCTTTTGCAGCCATTGACCCATAAGTAATAATCTGTGATACATGCTCACGACCGTAATATCGAGAGACATAATCAATCACCTCATCCCGTCTATCCATACAAAAGTCGATATCGAAATCCGGCATAGAGACCCTTTCTGGGTTTAAAAACCGTTCAAATAACAAATCAAATTCAATAGGATCTAAATCGGTAATTTTAAGCACATAAGCTACCAATGAACCGGCCCCCGAGCCTCGCCCCGGTCCTACAGGAATTGCATTGTTCTTTGCCCATTGAATAAAGTCGGCAACAATCATAAAGTAACCAGGGAAACCCATTTGAGTAATCACCCCTAGCTCAACCTCCAGTCTTTCTAAATAGACTTTCCGGTTTTCCTCATCAGTTCCATTACCTGTCGCAGGGTACTGAAGCAACCGCTCTTCCAGACCCTTACGAGATGCATCTATAAAAAATTCATCTAAAGTCATCCCTTCCGGCACCGGAAAATCAGGTAAATAGTTTTTACCCAGGGTAAGCTCGACATTACAGCGCTTGGCAATTTCTATAGTATTTTCTAAGGCTTCGGGAATATCTGAAAACAATTCCTGCATTTCTTCCGTGCTACGAAGATATTGTTGATTGGTATAGTCTTTTGGGCGGCGACTATCATCTAAGACCCGCCCCTGATTAATACACACCCGTACTTCGTGCGAATCAAAATCTGATTGATCTATAAACCGGACATCATTGGTTGCAACCACTGGCAAATCAAGTTTTAAAGCGAGGTCAACAACTGAATGAATATAGTTTTCTTCATCAACCTTCCCTACTCGCTGTATTTCAAAATAAAAACGCTGATCAAATACCGATGCCCAATATAAAGCACACTTTTCAGCTAACTCCTCATCTTCTGCTAATAGTGCACACCCAACATCTCCTTCCATTGCACCCGACAAAGCAATTAAGCCTTGATGATTCTCTTCTATCCATAGTTTTTGCAGCATAGGCATGCCTTGATGCTGACCTTCTTGATATGCCTTGGAAACAAGTTCGGTGAGAACAGTGTAACCTTGTTGATCACTGGCCAATAAGGTCAATCGAAAAGGCTTGGTAGGTTCTTCAGGATTAAAAACACAAACATCTGCACCAACAATCGCTTTAATACCTTGCGCTTGGGTAGCGCGATAAAACTTAACCAAAGAGAAGAGATTGGACTGCTCAGTTAAAGCGACTGCAGGCATATTAAAATCTGCCAGGCGCTTAACAAAAGGTTTTATTTTGACAATTCCATCGACTAATGAGAATTCAGAATGAACGCGTAAATGGACAAACTCAGGTTTCATACAGGTTCTTTAAAGTTGTATAGGATGTTGATAGCCGGCTGTTGGAAGTGAGATTTCAACCTCGCATGATTCATGAGAGATTGAAGCCTCACTTCCTATATATTTAGGGCACTTTAAGATATACCGAGGGTTTACAACAAGGACAGCGCGTTTATCCCAGCAGTTTTTTTACAGGTGCAAATGATTGTCTATGCTGTTCCGTTACGCCTAGACTGCGTATCTGTTGCAGATGGAGTTTTGTTGGGTAACCTTTATGTTTAGCAAAATCATACCCAGGATAAAGCACATCCAAAGTACTCATTTCATCATCTCTGGCGACCTTAGCCAAAATAGAAGCGGCTGAAATTTCAGAGACCTTAAGATCACCTTGAACAATTGTTTCACCAGTCACTGGAATATCTGGATAAAAAGTACCATCTACCTTAACCCAGTCAGGTGTTAATTCAAGTTGAGAAAAAGCACGGCTCATTGCCAACAAGGTCGCGTGCAGAATGTTAATCTGGTCTATTTCGCAGGGTTCAGCTCGACCGACAGCCCAGGCACTGGCTTTTTCTTTAATTAGACTCGCATAAAGATGTCGTTTTTTATCACTCAGTTTTTTTGAATCGGTTAAACCTTCAATTGGGTTATTTGGATCCAGAATAACCACAGCCGCAACCACAGCCCCAGCAATACAGCCTCGCCCTACCTCATCAATACCAGCAATGATTCGAGTTTCTATCGCAAAATACCTCTGCTGACATTACGCAAAAAGCTCACCATATCTGACAATTCTTTACTTTCCCCCGCCAAATCTTCCATTTCTTCTATGGCATCATCCAGCAATAAATTATTTTTATACAAAATTTTATAGGCTTTTCTGATTTGTCTTACCACTTCAGGTGAAATGCCATTTCGCTCCATCCCGACAGAATTAATGCCATGTGGACGTGTTGGTCTTCCGCCAACCATAACAAAAGGCGGGATATCTTGGGTAATTGCACTACCCATAGCAGAAAAACTATACGCACCAATCTGAGTAAATTGATGAACCAATGTAAAGCCACCTAAAATCGCATGATCACCTAAGTGGACATGGCCTGCAATAGAAGCTCCATTAGCCATAATGACATGATCTCCCACAATGCAATCATGAGCAACATGGGTATAAGCCATAAATAAGTTATCACTACCTATTAAAGTTAAACCATGATCCTGCAAGGTGCCTCTATGCATGGTAGAAAACTCACGGATAATATTTCTATCACCAATCTCTAGTCGAGTATTCTCATCCGCATATTTTTTATCCTGCGGATCCTCACCTATCGAAGTAAATTGATAAATATGATTATCTTTACCTATTGCCGTAGACGCTTTAATAACAACATGAGGGCCAATAACAGTACCTGAATCAATTTGTACATCTGGACCAATAATAGAAAAAGGGCCAATCGTCACATCGTCTGCTATTTCTGCACTTAAATCTACAATTGCTTTAGGATCTATCAACTTAACCTACCACTGCTGCGCACATAATATTAGCACTGGCAGCTAACTCACCATCAACTTCCGCCCGACATTCAAACGACCAGATATTGCGCCTACTTTTAACAAAAACAGCTTCCAGCGCCAATTGATCACCAGGCCCAACCTGACGTTTAAACCGTGCTTTATCTATACCCGCTAAATAATAAGTTGTTCCCTCTCCAAATTCATTATCTGACTGTGCAGTTAACAAAGCCGTTGCCTGAGCCAAAGCTTCAAGCATCAAAACACCGGGAAAAACAGGGTTTGTTGGAAAATGCCCTTGAAAGAAGGGTTCGTTAAAAGTCACATTCTTTATCGCTTTTAAACGAACATTAGCTTCACACTCAACTACTTTATCAACTAATAAAAAAGGATATCTATGAGGTAAAAGCTTTTGGATTTGCAATATATCTAATTGCTCGGTCATATTTTTATATGTAATGTAGTTATAAAGCGCTGCTATTAGATTAAAGTAGCTTGATCAATCTAATAGCAACAAAGATGTCTTTAATCTGACAAAGAAGATAATTTTTTCTGTACTTGCTCTGTCACATCAATTTTCTGGCTATTGTAGATAACACCATCTGTTAGTAACAAATCATATTTCTCATCTTTTGCCAATGCTCTAACTGCTTCAAGAATACGACGTTGTAATTTACCTAACTCTTCATTACGACGCATATTAAAGTCTTCACTGATTTCCTGCTGTGTTCTTTTCGCTTCTCTTTTCTTAGCAATAATATCGCGTTCAAGTTTACGACGTTCTGATTCGCCCATTACAGATGCATCTCTCGCCATTTTTTCATCAAGTTGCTTAATTTCTTTTACTTGAGCGTCTAAATGCTTCTTTCTAGGTGAAAATTCTTTTTCCATGCGTTTTTGTGCTTTTTCTGCTTGAGGTGCTTTTTCTAGCACTCTGGCAACATTTACCACACCAATCTTTAATTCTGCATAACTTACGTTAGCAACCAATAAAAGCATTAAAAACAAAGAAATTCTTTTTTTCATTGATAAATCCATCTCTAACAATTTTTAAACAGCAGTTCAAGCCAATCGCTTTAGACACTGCATGAAGTAACTCTAAACAAAATGAATTATAGGTTAATTTGGTAATAAGTTAAACTCTACCATCCAAAACCTATTACATTTTAAACCAACCTAAAACCCAGAACCAAAAGAAAACTGGAAGCTCTGCGTCTCATCATTATCATCCGCATTCATAGGTAATGCAAAACTTACAGCTAAAGCACCAAAAGGTGATAACCACTCGCCTGAAAGACCCACGGAATATTTCATACTCCCAATTTTAAAGCCATCACTTACAGTACCTGCATCAACAAATGATCCTATGCGTATTGACTTAACATCTTCAACAAACGGTACAGGGAAAAACAACTCAGCCTTACCAATGACTTTACTTGAGCCACCAAATGGGTCATTTCTGGAGTCCCGTGGCCCTAAAGTATTATCATCAAAACCACGAATTGAACGCACACCACCAGCAAAATAATGCTCAAAGAAAGGTAAATCTTTAGTATCACCATAACCATCCCCATAAGCTACCTCACCTAATAATCGAAAGGTAAAATCTTTAGCTAATGGAAAAAACTGCTGATGCTTATAGCTCATTTTAAAGTACTCCAGATCACTGCCCGGCACAGTAGCAAGCGCAGAAAATCGTTGCTGCCCCCCTGCACTAGGAAAAATAGCGCGATTTAAAGTGTCATGTGTCCAGCCCACAGAGGCTGCCAAAGTGATATACTTATCACCATTATCCGTTACAAATTTTTCAATCTCATCTGAAGAAAAATCAGAGGTCTTTAATGCGGTATGCTTGAGATCTATATTAAAACGTAAGCGATCATGCTCATTTAAAGGCAGTCCAAAATTAAAACTACTGTTGATCACATCGGTTGAATAATTGGATATATTTGCTTCCTCTGCATCCCTCGCACTATAACCCAAGTCATAACCAAAACTAACACCATCCAGAGTAAAGTAAGGGTCAAAATACCCAAATGCATAACGTGTTGAGACACTACTGTTATTAAAAGCTATATTTACTCTTTTTCCTGAGCCGAATACATTATCCTGAGAAATATTGGCATTAAATACAATCCCTTGGGTCTGAGAAAAACCAACACCAGCGGATAAATTACCCGATGATTTTTCCACCACCGAATAATTCACATCAATCTGATCTGATGTACCCACTACTGGCGGTGTCTCTACATTCACTTCTTCAAAATAGCCTAAGCGTTGCAATCTTATTTTAGATCGCTCAATCTTAGCTGTTGATGCCCAGCTAGATTCCATTTGTCTTAGTTCCCTACGCAAAACTTCATCCCTGGTTTTGGTATTACCACTCATATTAATCCGGCGCACGTAAACCCGTTTACCTGGATCAACAAAAAAAGTCATTTCAACGGTTTTTAATTCTTCGTTGATATCTGGCACCATGTTGACATTGGCAAATGCATAGCCTTCATCGCCCAATCGATCAGAAATAGCTTTAGACGTTTCCGTTGCATTTTTACGTGAGAAGATTTCTCCAGGACCCACTTTAACCAATTTAATTAACTCTTCAGGTTCAACAACCAGATTTCCTGCCAATTTAACTTTTTCAAGTGTAAATAACTCACCCTCTTTTACATTGACAGTAACGTATATCTCTTTTTTATCGGGTGTAATGGCAACCTGAGTCGAATCAATAGAGAAATTAATATAGCCTCTATCTAGATAATAGGAGCGTAATCGCTCAAGATCAGCAGATAGCTTTTGTTTTGAATACTGATCATCCTTGGTATAAAAAGACAACCAATTAGTGGTACTTAATTCAAACTTCTTGAGTAAGGAGGCATTTTCATAAACCTTGTTTCCAACAATATTTATTTGTTTAATCTTGGCAACTCGCCCCTCAGAAATATCGATATGAATACCCACGCGATTTCTGGTCAGACGAGACACATCCGTTTTTATCTTTAAGCCATATTTACCATGACTAAAATATTGACGCCTTAATTCCTGCTCAACTTTATCCAATACTTGACGATTAAAAACCTTACCTTCAGCCAAGCCTATTTTCTTTAGGGCCGTGGTCAAGTCATCAGAGCTCAGGTCTTTATTTCCCTCGAAAATTATTTTTGCAATTGAAGGTCTTTCAATCACATTAACAACCAATGTTGAGCCTTCTCTTTCTATTGAGATATCTTTAAAAAAACCTGTTTTAAACAACTCTTTAATCGCATTCCCGGCTTTATTTAAAGGGAAGTTTTCACCCACGCTGACAGGTAAATAATTGTAAACTGTCCCAGCAGAAATTCGTTGCAGTCCTTTAACCTGAATGTTCTCAACTAAAAAACGCTCCTCACCCATGACTGTTTGGGAGGATAATATTGCTATCAACATTAAAGGGTGAAATCGTTTTATTTTCACAAATTTACCAGTTTAAATTCATTATTTTTATTAACACAAAATTATATCATGCTCTATTAAAAGGAAATGCGATTACCTCATTCAATGACTGAGCATCGCTTACAATCATTAGCAAGCGATCTAGGCCTAAAGCAATTCCACTACAATCAGGCAAGCCTGCACTCAGTGCATCCAGAAAATAGCTGTCTTTCTCTACTTTAACCCGTCCATTCAACAGTCTAAACTCATTTTCTTTATCAAAGCGCGTTTCCTGTTCTTTCGCATCGGCTAGCTCATAAAAGCCATTACCAATCTCCACACCATCAATAAAAACTTCAAACCTATCCGCTATTGCCGGATTATCCAGATTTATTCTAGCTAATGATGATTGAATCGCGGGGTATCCATAAACCATGTAGAGAGACTGTTTATCTAATGCAGTCTGCACCTTATAGCTAAAAATAAAATCCAGCCACATTGAGTGATCATCTCCACAGAGTAAAATCGCATCGCTTATCGCGTTTTTTTCAGCATATGAAGCATAACTTTTCTGACAAAAAACTAATGGATTTAAACCTGTGACTTGCTCAAATAACTCAACATAACTGATCTTATTAATACTATTTAGCAGATAACTACCACTCAACACTTCAGCAATCAGTTCAGCAACCTCATCCATTAACTGCTGCAAAGTGAAATCGACTTTATACCATTCAAGAATAGAAAATTCAGGGTTATGAAATCGTCCAAATTCGCCATTTCTAAACGCTTTACATATTTGAAAAATAGAACCACTGCCTGAGGCTAATAATCGTTTCATTGCAAACTCAGGCGATGTTTGCAAAAACATCTCTTTATCGTTTGGAGAGGAGTGATAAAAACTTGAGAAAAAGTCTAATTGTGGATCCGTACCTGTTGCAGAACACAATAAAGGTGTTTCCACTTCAAGCATCGACTTTTGATCGAAGAAACGTCTAATAGTTGCTAGCATTTGCGCCCTTAAACGCAAATGCTTTACATCACATGAGGGCTTCCAACTTTCTGCCACTATTCTTTAACACGCGAGACATATTCCCCTGTCCGTGTATCAACTCTAATCATTTCACCAATCTGAACAAATAATGGCACTCGAACTACTGCACCTGTCTCCATGGTTGCTGGTTTACCACCACCACCTGAAGTATCACCTTTTAAACCAGGATCTGTATCAGTAATTGATAATTCAACGAAATTAGGCGGTGTTACCGTTAATGGAGAATCATTCCACAATGTCATGGTGCAAATATCTTGATCTTTTAACCATTTAACCGAATCAGCAACAGCTGCTTTTTCTGCTTGATACTGCTCAAAAGTATCTGGCGCCATAAAGTGCCAAAATTCACCATCGCTATAAAGGTATTGCACATCTATATCAACAACATCAGCACTCTCAACTGACTCACCTGACTTGAAAGTACGCTCTATAACACGCCCTGTCTTTAAATTTCTAATTCTAACGCGGTTAAAAGCTTGTCCTTTCCCTGGTTTAATAAATTCATTCTCAATAATTGCACAAGGGTCTGCATCCAGCATAATCTTTAAACCCGCTTTAAATTCGTTGGTACTAAACTTAGCCATTTTTTTCTCATGTAAACAAAT
Organism: Methylomarinum sp.; assembly: GCA_030641565.1. Lineage (GTDB taxonomy): Bacteria > Pseudomonadota > Gammaproteobacteria > Methylococcales > Methylomonadaceae > QPIN01. The sequence continues at coordinate 5,116 of DAOWHF010000176.1, read as the reverse complement.
AATCGAAGATATTATAATGTAGCTCTATGAACAGTGCATTCTTAAACTACAAAGCTCGCAGGAAAAAACTTGGCTGAAACACTAAAAACATGGCAACAAGAACTGGCAGAAGGATTTAACAACAGTGCTGAACTCTGCAATTATCTAGAGATACCCAATTCAATCAGTAAGACCCTCGCATTTCCTAAGTTTGCTGTACGAGTACCACACGACTTTGTCGACCGAATTGAAAAAGGCAATATAAATGACCCCTTACTTAAGCAAATTTTACCGTCAACAGATGAAAGCACAGACTTCCCGGGGTTTAACAACGACCCTGTAGGCGATCTTAATGCCATGACAGAAAGTGGTGTTATTCACAAATACCACGGTCGAGTCCTTTTTATTACAACAGGTGCCTGCGCTATTAATTGTCGCTACTGTTTCCGTAAAAACTTCCCATACAGCGATTTTCAACTGAGCACAAAAAAAATCACTCAGGCAATACAATACATAGAAAATAACAGCGATATTTCAGAAGTCATTTTAAGTGGCGGTGATCCACTACTCCTTAATGACCAAAAGTTATTCAGCTTATTGCAGCAACTGGATACTATAAAACACCTTAAACGCATCAGGATTCATAGCCGTATCCCTATTGTGTTACCCAACAGAATAACAACTGAATTTTGTGGCATGCTTTCCTCTATCAAAAAAGCCATTGTATTTGTTGTCCATTCAAATCATGCCAACGAATTAAGTAACAGCGTTAAACTCGCCTGCCAAAAAATAAAAGCCTGTGACATCACTCTGCTCAATCAATCTGTTCTACTAAAAGATATTAACGATAATGCACCGGCATTATCCGCATTAAGTGAAAAACTCTTCACTTTTGGCATCATGCCTTACTACTTACACCTGCTTGATAAAGCAACGGGGACAGGGCATTTTGAGGTAGATCAAAAAACAGCCATAGCACTAATAGATCAAGTAAAAAAGCAACTTCCTGGGTATTTAGTGCCTAAACTGGTTAGAGAACAAGCTGGAGCTGCAAATAAAATCGTTATAACTTGATCTAACCGCTTATAGAAACCATCAAAATAGACTAGACTTAACTGATTACAAACAAAACACCCTGCAGCTTCATGCCCTCAAACAATCTCCCTTTCGATCTGACAGACGACTCAGCAAATGTTTGGCTACAATCTTTAAGCCACCTAAGTAGCGTAAACTCTGCCAACCAACTATATAAAGTTATTAAACAACTTAGATCAACAAAATCAGACAGCACGAATACGCTAAAGATACTGATACAGCTAACCCCAACAGCGCTCTATATCATTTCTGATATTGAATCGTCATTACAAGCTGATGAAACCAAAAACACCGATAAAACACAGAAAATAAAAAAACTCTGCATTCAGCTTTTACGGAACCTAAGCTTAAACTTTTATGTTTTTTCAAATACCAGCAAATTAGCTGACAACGAAAAAAACCAAGCCATCTATATGGCATTACAGATTATTGGTTACTCTCAGCGGTTAACTACCCTTTTTCATCAGCCGCCTTCATCGACACTCTGGAAAATAACAGCTGAGCTTTATACTTTTGCCCAAAGCAGAAATATCATTCAACAGGAAATAAAACATAAAATCAAAGATTTTAAAAACTTAACAACAATAGAATCCGCCCTCAAGCGAAATTTGCTGTTCTCAATTTTAGCGCCTTATCAATACAACAATACTGAAATTAATGCGCTATTTTCAATATCAGAGAAATACGCCCACCTATTAACACTTGATACAGCAGACACAGCAGACACAGCAGACAATAAATTTTACTGGGATTACGCCAACCAAACATCACCCAATATAAAACAACAGTCGCATAAACCAAGCAATTCCACTATATCTATTGATACACGTGCATTAACGTTAAAACTACAATCTACAACATTTTCATCCATCTTAAAAAAAGACACTTTAGAAGATATTATCAACCGACTATCAGGGTATACAAAAGTCATTAACAGCCCACTGCCATCAACATTCTCGATTAATCATCTCATAACTGGTTTTTTTGACATCACACAATATCTAAAAAAAATTGACAACCTAGATAAAATTCAACAACTCAGTAGCGAACTTAATGGCGAAAACAATACAGCAACATCCAATATGTCATTAGAACCAATGGAGTTCGAGAAAAGCCACTTCGATAAACCCTCACCACTTCCAAGCAACATCAACCACTTACTTGCAGAGACAGTAACTGTAAAAACACTGGCACTTAAAGACACCCGATTTATTATGGCTGAAACAAACCCTATCGATTGCTCGATTAGTGACTTAACGCTACTTTGTAGCTCTAAACCTCATCCCGAGCTGGGCATTATTAGACAAATAAAAACCATCAACCCAACAGGTACACTACATATCCTAATTGAAAAAGTAGCCGGTACTCCCTCTCCACAAATAGTTTCTCACTCTAAAGCACCAGACCAAGCAGCGATTCTTATCCAAAATAAGAATGCAAACTCATCTGTTTTTATAGCACCATGCAAGCTCCCTAGTGACGCTAAAATAAAACCAGCTATAGGCAGCAGCACGCCTTTAAAAGCCTTAATCGACCATACGCCTTTCTACATGCAATATCTTGTTTAAGTAAACATATATCCGCAACTAAAGTAATACATATCCACATAAAAACTACTCTTCAGCTTCCCCCCAAAGGTCCGCATATTCATACGGACCATTAGAGTATTTATCAATCCAGTCTTGAGCTTCTTCAACTGATAACATTTTAATGCCTTCACCATTAACATCAGCCCAGCGAGATTTAACACCACCTCGGCCATATAAAAAATACCCGCCGGATTTTTTTAAATAAAGCTCTTCAAAACAAGATTCATCGTCACTACTATCAAGACCATTATTATATTCAGCAACAAGATTGGCAGCGTGAATGTCATATTTTTTATTGTTTATTAATCTTTTCATTTTCCCGTCTTATGAGTCCGCTTACGTAATAAAGCTATGATCAACATTAGGAATAAAAATTCAATACCACAAATTAAACTTTGGATTAATTCTTTAGAATCCGTTCAAAATTATCATGGGTAATTGTCTGACGTGTGGATGGAGCACAGAAACCTGATATCACAAAGCATAAGAGCCGTGCCCAAGCACAAAGCTGTCACGCAATAGATATTGAATTTTTGAGTCGATTCAACAAAAAAAGAGCAATTGATTTTTTAGATGTAGATGCCAAGTAATTAGCAGGCATAAAAAAACCAGCATAGAGGCTGGCTTTATTGTGTATTCTGGAAGTTTTGGTGGTGAGTCACCCACATTAAACACGCAACTAATTGTTTTAATTAACATTAAATGGGTTGTTATTTTAGACATGCCCCCAAAAATGCCCCCATTTTATTTTATGACTATTTTTTGACATTATTTATTATTCCCTCATTTAACTAGCAGTATATGACCTTAACACCTGCAATATTTCTCAGGGCGCAGCTAAAACTTCTTTAAATCGATCATGACATTCAATTACAACCGGTGCCATATATTCTTCGTACCATCAATCATGACTTCAGTATTTTTAACATTACGCTAATTCACATGTGGTACGAGCGTTGAAATTTGGCGCATTTTAGATTTATCTAGCTCCATTGTACTCGACCAAATCTTTGTACAAACCTATGTCGCGACGTACATTAGAAAGAAAAACCAATGCCTTACCTCGAAAAATATTGAAGTCCCATTCCTGTTTCTTTTCTACAGCGTCATAGATATAGTCAATCATACTGTTGTAATCGTTAAAAACGCTCACCGGAGCGAACATGGCTAGCAGTGCTGTAGTTGAAAGGCGGTGTTTATCGAATTGGTGAAGATCTTCTTGAGTTAATTGGTCTTGGTGTTGCGCTTTTACGATTAAATCAATAACTGGATTGGCGACCTCCTTATATAAAGTAATCTTTTGCATAAGTAGGTGGTTTCCATGTTCTGCCTCATATTTAAGGTCAGACTTAAATGTCTCTACATCCTTACTAAGCAAATGGCTAACTAATGCCTTTACCAACCAGGCTATGGCCGTAATTACTATTGCTGTGCCACCAATAAATTTAATCATTTCTTCCATGTTTTTCCTAAATTAACGTAAAAACAACTGGTTTATACAGTTGATTTCTTTAGTTAAAAAAACTGAGAATAACGTCATACTTGCTTTCCCATGCCAGAATCTAATTTTACTCCGCCCCCAATTATTACTAAAATTCCACATCTACGCCTGTTGCTTCTTCTATGTACAATTCTGTTAATAATTGCGGAACAAATTCACGCAAAAAACCTAAATACTCATCTACCTTTGGTGTGTCTGATAGACCATCATGCAGCAATTTACTTCTCAAGTCGTATGCCTTTTTAATCTTATTTTCTATATCTTCGGGACTGCCTAATTTAGGATGCCTTTTGACAATGCTAGAAAAATAATTCTGCATAGACTTCCCGATAGAATTTCTGCCTAATCCACCTAGCCTGTTTAATAGGTTATTTAAATCATTCCATTCATCTGAATCATTATCAAAAGTGTTTCTTTGACTTATTAATTGCTCTTTTAAATCTTTTAAATAATGTTTAGAGAATTCTGTGATTTTCATGCTTGGTGTGAGTGACTCAAGGCATGTGATTAGCGATATAAACTGTGCGTTTTTTGAGGTTTCAAAAGAGAAAGTGCTACACAATTCAATAGCAAGCTTGAGATGTGGTGCTTTGTTGATATTATCTAGATATGGGAATTCGACTGCCTCTGATATTTTATTTATGAAATTATCAATACCAAGCCCTTGCTTAACACTTACTTGCCCCATTTCCCATCTTGTTAACTTTAAATGATCTGGAAATATAACGGTCTTGTCTGCATCATAGTCACCGTCTACATGATCCCAGCCTACCGCTTTTACTATATCTACAAAATCACTTTCCGCTGTAACAAAGATCGGTTTGTCATATATTTTGGCTATGTCACCGTTAAGTGTGGAATTTTAACTGAAACCTTATGTCTATATGGATATAAACCAGTTTAGAGGGAGATAATCATGAAAACGCCAGAGTTTTTAGAATTAGTTTCTGTC
>DAOWHF010000242.1:0-7185 GCA_030641565.1 Methylomarinum sp. | reverse complement strand
TTTAGATGTATTATTTGCTTTGGATAGAGCGGGTTTAGTGGGACCAGATGGTCCAACACATGCGGGCAGTTTTGATCATAGCTTTTTAGGCTGTATTCCTAATATGCTGATTATGGCACCGGCTGATGAAAACGAATGCCGGCAAATGCTAACAACAGGCTATAACCATAAAGGCCCTGCTGCGGTACGCTATCCTCGGGGCAAAGGCCCTGGCACGAAGGTTTCTGAAGATTTATCTGAACTAGAAATAGGTAAATCAGAAATTCGTCATCAAGGTGGGCGTATTGCAATCTTAGCCTGGGGTAGTATGGTAACACCTGCGCTTGAAGCAGGTAAAAAACTGGGTGCGACAGTGATTAACATGCGTTTTGTTAAACCTCTGGATGAAGAGATAATACTGGAAATGGCTAAAAGTCATGATGTGCTAGTGACTATTGAAGAAAATGTAATCTCTGGTGGTTCAGGTAGCGCAGTGAATAATTTCTTACAAGCCCAACAGATCTTAATGCCAGTATTAAACCTAGGCTTACCTGATGCATTTGTTGAGCAAGGTACTCGTGAGGAATTACTGGCTATCTGTGGACTAGATACTCAAGGTATTTCTGAATCTATTGAGTCGTTTTGTGCTTAATCACAAATAATATTATAGAGCGGACTAAAGTCCGCTACATTGATCATAAGCCTCAAATAGACAAACCATTAGCCGCAAGCTACTTTCCCTTATTCTAAACCAGCACACAGAGAACAAAATGGATAGATTAAAAGATAAAATTCGTGATATTCCTGATTTTCCAAAACCAGGCATTATTTTTAAAGACATCACACCTTTAGTTAAAGACCCAGCGACTTTACGCCTAAGTGTTCACCAGTTAATCCACCCTTTTTTAGGTAGAGATATTACTGCTATTGCAGGCATGGAAGCCAGAGGTTTTATTTTTGGTTCTTTGGTAGCCTGGGAACTTGGTATTCCTTTCATCCCACTTAGGAAACCAGGAAAACTACCGTATGACGTACAAAGTGTATCGTATGATCTTGAATATGGCTCTGCAACACTAGAAGCACATATCGACTCATTTGATAAAAACGATAAAGTACTATTGATTGATGATCTTTTAGCGACCGGCGGAACAGCCAAAGCCAGTTGTGAATTGGTTGAAAAACTCGGCGCAACAGTCGAAGCCTGCGCTTTTGTAGTGGAGCTGGATTTCTTAGAAGGAAGAGAAAAACTTGAGGGCTATGAAGTTCATTCTTTAATACATTATTAATATAACAGTGAATTCATACAGAGAAGAGAACTATAAAACAAAGTACTCTGTTCTTTCTTTGTGATTTCAGTGCCTCTGTGTGAATTTACTCTTTAGTATTTATAGATAATGAGAGTTACAAGCCGCATCCTTGCGGCTTTTTACTTATTAATTTTGTAACCGATTAAGCTTATCGGCCGCCTCTTCAAAAGAACGCGCAGCAGCATCAAATGATTTAACCGCTCCATCGAAAGACTGAGAAGCCTGACCAAATTCATTAAGCTCAGAATTCACTGCTAACTTTGGAGTTGCAGCTTCTGATGGTGCCATATCAATAGAAACAGATTCAGCCTCAGAAACAACCTCTGCTACAGAGGCATTCTCTTGAACAGACACCTCATCCTCACCATCATCATCATAAAAGTCATCTTCCATATCCAGCATATCATCTGTAATTTCAGATTCACCATCAGTAATCAAATGTTTTCTATGCTGCAAAAAAGCTTCTCGTGTAAATACATAAGGATCTAGTGCTGCTTCATCAATAAAGTTCAATGCACCTTCAGCATTCGCTCTAGCATTAAGCATTTGAATAAGAGTTACTGGCGCCCCTACATAAGTAGCTGGGTTAGCTGCAGCATCAAATATACCACCTGGAATCCCTCTTCCTGTAGAAGGCCCCAAAACAGGTAAAACCAAATAAGGTCCTTGAGGCACACCCCATACCGCTAATGTTTGCGCAAAATCCTCTTCATGCTTTTCAAGCCCAAATTTTGTTGCTACATCAAACAAACCAAGCAAGCCAATTGTTGAATTTACAGCAAACCGCCCTGTATCTTGAACACCTTGCTCAACCTTACCTTGCATGACATCATTTAAAACAACATTAATATCTTGAAGATTATAAAAAAAGTTAGCTATGCCAGTTTGTACAAATTGTGGTGTTACCCACAAGTAAGCATCAGAAATAGGTTCTGCAACATAATCATCCAAACCTTCATTAAAACCAAATATAGAGCGGTTAAACCCCTCATAAGGATCTGCTTCTGTTACCTCAACCTCAACCGCATCAACTTCAGCTTCAGCTTCAGAAACTTGATTACTCGCACAACCACTTAAAACAAGCATTGTAGAAATAAAAAAAGCTGCAAATAAAGATGAAATATCTTTTTTTCCCGCAAATGTAAACATATCTATAAACCCAGTTCTATTATTTGGCGTAATTGTCTATTTTTTCGTTGATTTTTGCAATTAAAGCTTCAAACCCTTGTCGCTTTAATACACTAGTATACTCAGACCTTTTCAGAGCCAAATCACTTACCCCATTAGCAATAATATTAATTATTCGCCAATTATCACCCTTTCTGGTCAACATATAATCAAATTTAACGTCTTTATCATCAGGAAGGACAAAAACAGTATGTATGATAACGCCACCTCTGGCTGTTTCATCCGCTGAAACATAATCAAAAGACTCACCTGAAAAAGCTTTAAAGTTATACGCATAAGCTGAAACACTTAATCGACTAAAAACATCAGTCAAGGTAGATTTCTGCTCATTCGATAAATTTTTCCATTTCTTACCAACAACTATTCGAGCTATTTTGGTTAAGTCATGGCTTTTTATAATAGCCATTTCCAGTTTATCATAGCGCCCTTTAAACCCAAGAACCTCACCTTGCTGCATAACAGCAATGAGCTCATCTTGAAAAGCTAGGACAACATTTTTTGCTGAACTGGTTTTACCAGCTTCAGATCTTTCTTCAACTCCACTAGATGTAGCTGCAAATACACTACTCACACCTAAAAAGATAATTAAAAAGCTAACAAACCATTTGATTTTACTCAGCGCATTCAAAACAAACCCTCTTATCTAATGCAAAAATTCTACAACAGGAGCTAATAGTAATAGCTTACTTTATTTCAACCTTTACCGGAATATCAGCGATAGAACTCACTACCTCTGGCTCAACAAATTTTGGTGCTTCAACTTCAATCATATCACCTGTTGTTTTTGGTCCCTTAAGTGAAACCATCATACCTTTTAGAGGATTAGCTAACATATCCTTAACTGCCGTTGCTTCATAACCACAATGCGCCATGCAATTAGCACATTTCGGATTCTGAACACTACCATATTTTTCCCATGGTGTGGTATCTAACAATTCCTGAAAAGTATCGACATTCCCTTCGTCAGCTAATAAATAGCAAGGTTTTTGCCATCCAAACACACTACGTGTTGGATTACCCCAAGGTGTACATTCGTATGCTTGGTTACCGGCAAGAAAATCTAAATATAAAGATGAATGATTTAATTTCCATTTGCGACTTTTACCGATAGCAAATATACCTCTAAATAGATCTTTAACATCTTTGCCTTTAATGAAGACATCTTGCTTAGGCGCATGCTCATAACTAAAACCAGGTGCAATAGTAATACCTTCAACACCTAATTCAGTCGCATAATCAAGAAATTCAGCAACTTCTTCTGCATTTTCACCTTGAAACAGAGTACAGTTAATTGTGACTCTAAAGCCCTTACTTAACGCTAACTTAATTGCATCTACAGCAATATCAAACACACCATCCTGACATACTGAATCATCATGACGTTCTTTGCTACCATCTAAATGAATAGAAAAAGTTAAATAAGGAGACGGTGTGTAGTCCTTAATTTTTTTCTTCAACAACAATGCATTAGTACATAAATAAACAAATTTCTTTCTAGCAACAATACCTTCAACAATTTGAGGCATTTCTTTATGAATTAAAGGTTCGCCACCAGGAATTGAAACCATTGGTGCACCACATTCATCAACCGCATCTAAACACTCTTTTACTGAAAGGCGCTTATCAAGGATATCATCAGGATGATCAATTTTACCACAACCAGCACATGCCAAATTACAACGGTACAAAGGTTCTAGCATAAGTACCAATGGGTACTTTTCAACGCCTTTCAACTTTTGTTTAATTAAATAACTTCCGACTGCCAACTGCTGACGTAATGGAACACTCATTTAGTTTCTCCAAGAACCACAAAACACACACTAGGATTGAGTAAAACCCTTAGTTGCCAATAAACAACACCCCAAATAAAAAAAATTTAAGGGTATATATAGTTTAAAATTCCCGACTAGAATACTATCTTTTATAAACATAAACCACCTAAAATAACGCAAAAAAACAACATACGTACTTTTTCAACCTATTTAACGTGTTTTTTTTAACGAGATAACAACAACAACATTAAATCATCAACCCTAAAAACAAAACGTAAGCACCTAATAAATAACATATAACACTATAAATAACTACTTACCATCAACAAAAAACCATACATTCCACACATAAATTACATTAAAAACAACATTGTTTTGCAAAACACCAACAAACCGTCTATTATTAACTCACACCTTTAATACGTATCTCGCTAAAAACTATGAATGGACCTCAAATATCAATCAACAACCCGGAATCTCTCATCAACTTACCTGATGAAGAATTACAAGCCATTTTGCTCGAGGGCGTATCGCGTACTTTTGCGCTTACTATTCCACAGCTACCCAAAGAACTACACCCGGCTGTTGCTAATGCGTATTTGCTTTGCCGCATAGTAGATACTATTGAAGATGAAGTTTCACTCAATGCAGAGCAAAAGAAATATTTCTGCCTGGCATTTATTGATATTGTTAAAACAGGTAATAACTCACAACCTTTTGCCAAAGAACTTGCCCCCCTACTTTCAGATCAGACAATTCCTGCCGAACATAGTTTAATCCATCTTATTCCTCGGGTTATTGAGATTACTCACACTTTTGACTCCGCACAAATAGATGCATTAGCCTGTTGTGTTGAAACCATGGCTAAAGGCATGCCTATATTCCAGGCACTAGACTTACATGCAGGCGTTAAAACGATGGCAGATATGGATAATTACTGCTATTACGTTGCAGGTTGCGTTGGTGAAATGTTAGCCAAACTGTTCTGCAATTACTCTGATGAAATCAACGCTAACAAAGAAGAGTTACTTGATCTTTCTGTCTCTTTTGGTCAAGGCCTACAAATGACCAACATTCTTAAAGATATCTGGGATGATTCAAAAAGAGGTGTTTGCTGGCTTCCTCAGGATATTTTTACCGAAACAGGCTTTGATTTAAAAGATTTAACACCAGAAACAAATGACGAACATTTCAGACTAGGTCTCGAGCATTTAATCAGCATTGCTCATGGTCATTTACATAATGCCTTACGTTACACTCAGCTTTTACCTGCTAATGAAACAGGAATGCGTAACTTCTGCTTATGGGCGCTGGGTATGGCCGTTCTTACCTTAAAGAACATTAAAAAAGATCTTAACTTTAATGATTCAGATCAGGTAAAAATAACACGAAAAGACGTTAAAAAAACCATACTCGCCTGCAAATTAACAGCACGTAGTAACACCCTTTTATCTTTATTGTTCAACCTAAGCAGTGCTTCCTTGAAAACGCCTGACTGGCAATATGCCGCTCAAACGACAACGAAATAAGAGTTCATTATGTTTAACGAAACGGATCATCACATAGATAGCAGCGAATCAACAAGTAGCTCAAAAACCATGAAACAAGAGAGCTGCAACCTTGACACCGCCATTAATAGAGCCCAAGAAAGATTACTGAGCCTGCAAGATAAAGATGGCTTCTGGGTATTTGAACTCGAAGCAGATTGCACAATCCCTGCTGAATACATCATGATGATGCATTATCTTGATGATATTGACGAAGAACTACAGGCAAAGCTGGCCAACTACCTAAGATCCAGACAAGAAGCTGATGGCCACTACCCCTTATTTACCGGTGGTGAAGGGGATATCAGTTGTAGCATCAAAGTTTACTATGCTTTAAAAATGGCTGGTGACTCTGTTGATGAGCCTCATATGAAATCGTTACGAGAATATATCCTTAGCCAAGGCGGTGCCGCTAAAGCCAACGTATTTACTCGCATTGCACTTGCCATATTTAAACAGCTACCTTGGCGTGGCGTACCCTATATTCCAGTTGAAATCATGCTGCTCCCTGAATGGTTTCCATTTCACTTAGACAAGGTGTCTTATTGGTCACGTACCGTTATGGTGCCTTTATTTATTCTTTGTACATTAAAGGCAACCGCTAAAAACCCGAAAAATATCAATGTACGTGAATTATTTCTTATCGACCCTGACAAAGAAAAGCATTACTTCCCAGAACGCACACTCCTTAACAAATTTTTTCTAGGACTAGACAAACTAGGCAGAATGACTCGCCCACTTATTCCAAACAAAATGCATCAATTAGCTATTGATAGAGCAGTTGCTTGGTTTACTGAACGTTTAAATGGCGAGGATGGTTTAGGCGGCATCTTTCCAGCGATGGTCAATTCCTACGAAGCAATGTTATTACTTGGCTACCCAAAGGATCACGAGCATGTTGTTATCGCACGCAAAGCGATTGATAAATTATTGGTTATCAATGAAGATGATGCTTATTGCCAACCTTGCCTATCACCTGTCTGGGATACAGGTTTAGCTGCACTGGCTTTACAAGAAGCAGATAAACAGGGAAATAGTGCCCGCATAGAACGTGCTTACAAGTGGCTAAAAACCAAACAGCTTTCAGATGAACCTGGCGATTGGCGGATTGCCCGACCTAATGTTGAAGGCGGCGGCTGGGCATTCCAGTTCGAAAACCCTCATTATCCAGATGTTGATGATACCGCTGTGGTTGCTTTTGCCATGGCAGATTCCAACCAACCTGATCTTGATGAATCAATCCACAGAGCTACTCGCTGGATTGTTGGTATGCAGTCAGAAAATGGCGGTTATGGCGCATTTGATGTTGATAACACCTATTATTACTTGGATGAAATCCCTTTTGCAGACCACGGTGCTTTGCTAGATCCTCCGACTGCAGATGTTAGTGCT
>DAOWHF010000117.1:0-2296 GCA_030641565.1 Methylomarinum sp. | reverse complement strand
TCTGATACAGCGTTATCTGCATACCAAATCTCTCACAAAATTAGAAAAGAAAATGGTGATGATTCAAAAATGCCTTCATTTCCACATATGAGTAGGAAAGAAGCAAATAAAATATCATTTTATTTAAAAAGAATTGCTGGCTAGTAAGATGTCTGTGTAGGCAGGGTGAATGCCAGCGTTATCCGATATTTTATGAAATATTCGGTATCCATGGTGTTGGATAATTTTTGATATTGTGTTGTCATAGATAGTTCGTGGAGTGATGCAGGGGGCAATACCCGTTTTCAACTCTACGTTTTGAATATTAATTTTATTAGGAGCAAGGCGATGAAAGTATTAAACATAATGATCCTCAGCTTTATCACTGGCCTATTAATGACTGGCTTGGTGGAAGCGGTAGAAATAAATATTGATACGGCAACTGACGCTTCAGGAAAGAGTATTCGCAGTAATACGGTGAATGAAGGGCGAGTGGTTATTAACGGTAAAGTTATAAAAGGCTCTTCCCGTAAAATGACAGCTAAAGAACAAAAAGCATTGAAAGAGGAATTAACTCGGCAAGGATTGCAAATCGAGGACGATATGGCTGATATGGAGAAAGGCTTAGAAGGGATGTTTGATTAATAATTGGTTTTATAATCTATGTAAAATAGCTTAAATCATGGGGGAAATGATGAAAAGATTAGTCTTTATATTAGTTGTTGCTATACAGTTGTTAGGATGCTCGGTAGAAATAGGTAGTGAGGCTTGGTGTTCAGATCTTAAAGAAAAACCTAAAGGTGAGTGGTCAATGAACGAAGTAAAAGATTATGCTAAGTACTGTCTATTAAAATGAGTAAATAAGTTCATTATCGTGCAGTGTTTGTATCAACTAGGAAGTATAAGAAGAAATGGATTTTCCCCTTAGTTGTTAATAACAATAGTGTGGTTTAGCCCGTTATGGCTAATTCATGTTCATCTAATGCTAGGTTTTCATACCTTGATGAGTGATTGTCTTTACTCTGTTCTTCTACTTTTGTTTTATAGCCATCTAATAATCTTATTATTTCAATGGGTAATGTAGCCTCAAAGCCAAGGGCATTGTCGTAATAGTTTTTCATTTTTTTGTGTTTTTAATAAAAGTTGACTCATTTTCGTTAACTAATATGACAATTTAATGACAAGTGGTTTTATTTTTTATTATTTTGCCGGACAAAGAGGGCTCAGAAAAGTCTGGAGGTCAGTCATGGTGTTTATTTTTTCTGTGTTAAATGTTTTTTTATATTTAAAGGTGTCATAGTCTGATGAAAAGATTGTTTTTTGCTTTATGGCCTAGTGACGAGGTCAGAAAACAAACAAATACCTTTAATCATTCAATTAATGCGGGTGGTTTGAAAAAGGTTAAAGCTGATAATTTGCATGTATCCTTGGTGTTTTTGGGTAATGTCGATGCTGAGTCAGAAATTTTGATCAGGCAGAGTGTGGATAATATCAGTGTTAAGCCTTTTTCTGTGTATTTTGATAGGTTGGACTTTTGGCGTAAACCACGGATTTTGTGCTTATCAACAGCAAAATATGATGCGCAGTTATTAAAGTTAGTGGATGCTTTAAAGTGTACGGTTGAGCAATGTGGCATAAAGACTGAAGATAGGCCTTATAAACCCCATGTCACTCTGGCCAGAAAAGCGCATAAGCTGATAGATGTTGATGTTTTACCGATTGAATGGACAGCCGATTCATTTTGTTTGGTTGAGTCGTTCAGTACACCAGATGGCGTTCATTATCAGGTTTTACAACGCTGGGATTTTGAGTAGAGTCTGTATTAAAAATAACCATTATTCTGTAGCTCGTATGGAGCAAAGCGTAATAGTGTGCCTAGCATGGACTAAAACTAATTACCTGAAAGGAGGTAATCGGAAAGAGTAACGACAACCGTAGCGAAACGCAAGGGGGAAGCCGTGAGGCCAGCCTGAAAGCAGCGAGTAGCAAATGCACGACCGTAGGAACACGAACAAGCAGCGAGGCAGGGTGTGGGCGATGAGTGTGCTAGGAAACACGAAATCCAACCGTTACCGAAAGACACATCAAGTAGAGCTTGGCGGCACGGGCAGAAAGTTTTGGCACCTTACCTGGGGAGATCTTTGGTATGAGAGTATCAAAGAAGTCAGCAGAAGCCATAGTAGTGAAGAAGCCGCTGTAAAGGAGGTGGACAGATTTTTGCTCCTGCAAAATCTGCATTTCCACCATCCGTGGCGGTCAGCGAAGGGCTGAAGAATCTGGTTCATTAATCCAAATGAGGCTGGTTGGAAGCGTAGAG
>DAOWHF010000043.1:0-4549 GCA_030641565.1 Methylomarinum sp. | reverse complement strand
TGCAATTGCCGTAGAGAAAAATTGCTGGGAAGTGATGAAAACGGTTTATGACCCCGAAATCCCAGTCAATATAGTGGACTTAGGCCTAGTCTATGTATGCAATGTAGAACCTGCCGAAGAAGGAAATGATGTACACATTAAAATGACCTTAACAGCACCCGGTTGTGGCATGGGACCGGTTATTCAAAGCGACGTTGAAAAGAATATCCGCGCCCTAGCTGGTGTTAATTCAGTCGATGTTGAAGTAGTACTTGATCCACCTTGGAGCAGAGAAATGATGTCTGAAGTCGCACAAGTTCAATTAGGTTTATTCTAAAGCTGACATCACACTTGTAGAGCGGACTTCAGTTCGCCCTACAAAACTAACATATCATGTGCTAAAGAACGAAGCATACCCTACATTCAGCTTAACCTAGTTTTGTCGCCTTCCTCTCCACAAATGTATTTCCATCAAAATACAGTCTAAATATTGTCTATTTGACCTACCCCAAACAATACCTATTAGTAACTACCCGTTAAATACGACGATAAAATTCATTTATCCTTCTTAAGGAACCTGATCAAGTCATAGCACATATAGATATCTGCCATTAAATTAAGCTCATTAGCTCATACAACTCATTTCCTAAACCAGCCTTACACACAACCCCAACTTATCGACAGCTTAATCCCAAGAATACCCCATAGAAATCCACTCACAACAACCGCTAATCAGTCATAAGTCATTGATATTCATTTCATTTAATCACACTGTCTGTTTTTTATACAATTTAAGAAAAGTGTAGCAATTACAGTGAGTAAGCTCATATTAAAAGAGGAAGTCCACAGAGTTATCCACAGAAATTGTGAGCAACTTAAATTTTATAATTGTAAAGCACAGTATCACTTGTACTCCCTTTCATTCGATAATGCAGACAAACTCCCTGAACCATCAATTAAAATATTATCAATTTTAAAGAAACAACCCATTTCCCAAACAGAGCTTATACACACGCCAGCTTATCGACAGATTAATCCCAGGAACAACCCATAGAAATCCACTCATAACACCCACTAATCAGTCATAAGTCATTGATATTTATTTTATTTAAACATACTGTCTGTTTTTTATACAATTTAAGAAAAATGTAGCAATTACACGGGGTAAGCGCACATTAGAAGAGGAAGTCCACAGAGTTATCCACAACAATTGTGAACAACTTTTTATTGATTATTTCATCATCATGACACTGAATTTAATGACTAGATACAACTTATCATTCCATAATTGACCGGACATATTCAAAAATTAGTTTTACTTTTACTAACAATATGACAAACAGCCATAAGCAGACATTCACAATTTAGTCTGCCCAGATGAGTTTTGGCCTAAACATGATTTCCTGTTTGAAATTCAAGCGCTGAATGTTATCCATATTCGTTAATCATGTATTAAATGCATGTTATCTCTATTTTAAAGAATACTTTTGAATGGCTAAAGAGAGTCCGCAAACACACTATTTTGCATCCAGGAAGCAATATTACGAGTTAATGCATTATCTCCAACCACCGTCAGTTGCTTGTTTGCAATAGCTTTTTTATAGCTGCTATCGCCCATCCATATCTCGCTCATAGTCTTTACGCTGGTGGTAAAATAAACATCGACATCCTTGCCAGGGTCGTTAACACAAAGCTTAAGCCGGTTGTATGGCTAGAAAGGTCACTTGTTGACTTATACAGTTCATTTTATCCAGTAATGCCATCGTTAACTAACTAATTAGTAACGTTCTTTCATGAACTGGAGTGCTTTTTGGGCTAAATCATCGGAGTTATCCCAAAGATTACGCCAGACACAGAGAGTATTTGAAAGGTTTGGATCAACAACTTCTGACGAAAAAGACTCAAATGTTATTGGGCCTTGGTAACCGATCTTCTTAAGAGCATCAAAGAATTTATCAAAATCAACATTTCCAGTACCTAGATAGCCACGGTGGCTTTCACCTATATGAACATAACCAAGTCTGTCCTTTGCAGCTAGAACAGACTTTTCCATGCCATCTTCTTCAATATTCATGTGATAAGTATCCAGGTGCAAATATGCATTTGGACGATCGACCTCATCCAGGAATGCCAAACCTTCTATTCCCGTATTCATGATATTTGTTTCGTATCTGTTAACAACTTCAAGATTAATATTGATATCTTTATCGGCAGCATAATCTGCCAGGCGTTGCATAGCAGCAATAGAATTATCCCTGTTCTCTTTCGATGCGGGTCCTGGATATTTGCCCAGGGCACAATAAATTACACTACAAAGTTCTTTTCCTCCAATAGCAGCAAGTACGTCTGTTGCTTTGCAAAGTAATTCATCTCCTTTTGAAACAATAGACATATCGGTACTTGTTACATCTGTTGCGGATGACAAACCAAGAGATGCGTGAGCACGCAGGTTAAATTCTTGAAGCAGGTCTCTAGTCAAAGCGACATCAACCTTCCATGGATCTAATAGGGCTATTTCTATATAGTCATATCCAGCACGAGCAGCGCCACTAATTGCTTGTCGTGCACCTTGTGGCGTCCAATCCCCTGACCAAACAAGCGCGTGCCCACCGTATTCTAAAGGTTTAGTAAATGTCATAAAGGATTCCTTATTTGATTTAGCAGAGTTTTCAACAACCTTAATTCTAAACAAGTCAATATGCCGAGGCAATGCTTTATTGGTGGTCAATTCTGAGTCTTTAAGCAATTAAAGAACACTGTTTCAATCAGCTCCAATATTGATTGATCGGCATAGTAGGCATTTAATGGACAATATAATCAGTCAGCTATTTTGAAGCTAAAGACTATATGGCACTATGAAAGGAATTCCTGGTAAAAAACAGGTTCCGTTGCCGTTGCTCCACGTAAACCAATCACTTTGCCAGCAAACCGCTGCGCAACACTCAACGTTTTTACAATCGGCCAGCCTGCTCTTAAACCATGAATAAAGAGTGCACTGAATCCATCACCTGCACCTACCGTATCGATGATAGAGTCCACTGGTGTGGGAGTTTCTTGAAATAAACTGCCATCTTCCGCCAGCACAGTCGCACCTTTGGCACCCTGCGTCACAATTAGTTGCTCCAATTGAAACTGTGTCAGCAGCTTTTGCATAGACTGGCAAATGTCGGTCGAAACAAAACCTAATTGTTGCAATTCGTCCTCATTCAATTTTGCCCAGCGCGCCTGTTCCAGCCAATCAAATACTTCTTGTTTCTTCCACCAAGGGTTACGCAGATTAACATCCAGAAAAATCGATAAGTCAGGCTGTTGCGCAATACATGATAAACAGTTCCGTGAGATGCTATTTCGCAAACCTAATGTGCCATGATAAAGAATCCCATTGTCAGGTAGATTTTCCACCACTTCGTCTGAAATAAAGTCGTAGGCACACATAGGCGTAATGGTGTAATGAGGCTCAGCTTCAATTATTGTGACTTCAACCTGGCCGGTTTGATGCACTGGATCAATCTGTATCGATTGCGTAACCATACCCCAATCACGCATTGCAGTTAAAATTTTCTTCCCCAACTCGTCATTACCAATACTAGAAATAAAATGAGGATGATTACCCAGCGCTTGTAGATGCCAAGCAACATTAAACGGTGCGCCGCCTAGCACTTGTTCACCGCCAGGAAAGCAATCAAACAATGCTTCACCAAACACTAAAACAGGTGTATTCGTTTTCATCTTGACACCTCACTTTGTCGAAGATTGTTAATCAGCAGGTAAGTTTTCCTGTTTTAGCAACAACTGTCCAGTAAAAAATGTCTTAGATAAAAAATCTTAACTGTTGTTTAACTCTGATATAGCTTCAACCAACCGTCTTAATTTCGCTTGTATCTTCTTGGTATTCTCTGGCCCCATTCTAAGCATTTGCTTATCAACAGCATCCAGTGCCTCTAACTTTTTATCCACAAATTTATACATGATAGAGTGCTTACGTAAAGAGATTCTGGTTTCAATTATCGGTGCTTTAATTACACTAGCACTGGCCTTCATAAACATATCCTCTAGGCTATATTCATTTGGATAGGCAAATCCATCATACACTTGTTTAAATAATGGTCTAAAAACAAGGTACAAGCCAAGTCCTTTCTCAACATTAATCGTGTCAATTGCATCTGCTAAACGGTCATATCTATGATAGCTCTCATTCCCTAGATACAACCCTTTTTCATCTGTCTTAACCACTATCTGCTGCGACATTTTTAAAAAACTGACATGTTTATATAGAAGTTGATTTTGTGATAAATCATTCATTATCATTATATATTTTCTTATTAAGCTTTCATCAGTAAACCAGTGTAGTAAGTCTTCTGAAACATTTTTCAATTCTTTCCTGAAGCTATCATCACTATATTCCAATGCTGGCATTTTTGGCTTAACAACAGATTCTTCAATTGATTCTTTTATACGTATGGGATTGGAACTTTTCTCGAAATCAATACGCTCTGTTATCTCATCAATTGGTAGCACAGCATGCTCTTCAATGAGTTGCGCATTCTTTTCTATCGGAATATCAATTTCT
>DAOWHF010000280.1:0-6204 GCA_030641565.1 Methylomarinum sp. | reverse complement strand
TCTTCAACGGTGATGATTTTACGTTCCGCAGTATTAAGCTGAGTCAGTGCCGTATATAAAGAAGTTGATTTACCACTCCCTGTTGGTCCGGTAATTAAAATGATGCCATGAGGTTTTTTTAATACCTCCATAAATTGCTGAGAATGCTTTCCTGTAAACCCTAAAGCGGCAAAATCTAATACGGTATTTTCTTTATCCAATAAACGGATAACCACACTTTCCCCATACATAGTTGGTATGGTTGAAACCCTTAAATCAAGTTCTTTCCCTAGCATCTGCAGCTTAATTCTGCCATCTTGAGGCAGTCTGCGTTCAGCTATATTTAGCTTAGCCATAATTTTGATACGGGACAAAACAGCCGCCGTTGATGCAACGGGCGGAGCCTCTATATCCTGCAATACACCGTCAACTCTTAACCGAACTTTAAGAGTTTGCTCAAATGGTTCAATATGAATATCCGATGCTTTCATTTCTATGGCTTTTTGTAAAAACAAATTAACCATTTTGATAACCGGCGCTTCACTAGCCAAATCTTTTAGATGCTCAAGATCTTCACTACCTATTTCACCCGTTTCCAAGTGATCGACCAGCTGATCCATTTGCGATTTGCCATCACCATATTGAATCTCCAGCGCGGCATTAATTTCTGACAATAACCCTATTTGTATCTGAATATTCTTTTCAGTTGCCAATTTTAATGCTTGTACGATGTACTGATCCAGCGGATCCATTACAGCAACTGAAATAGCATTTTCATCAGATTTCAACCCAATCGCATGGTTATGCTTAAGGAATCGCAGGGGAATATCTTCTTTAAAGGGAGTTTCTAGCGGATATTGTGTTGCCTCAATTTTTACTATTTGACAGCTTTGAACAAAGCTCTCAGCAATATCATTTTCTGAGCATAAGCCGAGTTTAATCAATAATTGCGGTATTGAATCAGACATAGACGACTGCTGCATGCGCTGCACTTTATTAAGGTCAGTAGCCGATAACTTACCTCTGTGCTGCAAAACGGATAAAAATTCTGCGTACCTATCTGCCTGCTCACTTATTGCATCCATATACAACC
The DNA here is from genome assembly GCA_030641565.1 of Methylomarinum sp. GTDB lineage: Bacteria > Pseudomonadota > Gammaproteobacteria > Methylococcales > Methylomonadaceae > QPIN01. The sequence goes on along the minus strand of DAOWHF010000280.1, from coordinate 5,132 downwards.
ACCCTTGCTGCTAATTAGTCATGTTCCAATAATGTATACGCCAACGCGATAATGTCTTTTACTTGAATCTCTTTAATTGAAAAATCATTTTTATCCAGTTTAAATGGATTAACCACAGATGAGGACTTTAATACTTTGTTAATTGGGGTTTGATATACACGACTTATTGGTGTCGGCCCAAATAAGGTAATTGATGGTCTATTCAGACCCCAAGCCATGTGTGTTGGGCCGGTATCATTTCCTATGACTAAATCTGCTTGTGCTAAAGCCACTTTAAGCGTATTAAAATCAAGTTTGGGTAGCACTGTTGCATTCTCTGTCTGGTTGGCTATCCATTCTGCCGCTTGTTTTTCTTGCTCATTACCCCAGATAAGCAAACTATTGACATCCAGGCCTTCAATCACTTGCAAATATTGCTCCTTAGGGTAGTTTCTACTCTGCCAGGTTGAACCTATTGCAAAAACAATATTCGCTTTATCCTTTGTAAAATAAGATGCTACAGAATCATCACTAGGCTTATAAAAAAGAAAGGGGGCTTTATTTATAATTTGCTGTTCGCTAATTTCAACACCCAATGGTCGCCCAATAACAGCTACATTCCTATCTATGGTATTGGCATCATAAGGGATAGCGACTTTTGTTTTATACAACCAGGTCGCAGGCTTTTCTCTAATAGACTGTTTATCAAAACCGGCGGTATTGGCAGATAAAAGTCTTGCTGTAATGGCTGACTTAATTAGGCCTTGAGCATCAATCACACAATCATAATGCCTGTTAGCATATAGTCTAAGTTTCTTAATCTCAGCAAACAGCTGTGCTTTATTATCTTTGAGTGATTTTAAATCAACAGTTAATATCTGATTAATATCAGGGTTTTCGGCTAAAACACCAGCAAAACGAGCCTCAACAACCCAGTCTATTATTGCATCAGGATAGCTTTGTTTAATAAATTGCAAAGCCACCATTGCATGAACAATATCTCCCAGCGCAGAAAGTTTAACAATGGCTATTTTCATCATGCTATCTAATCAATTTCGGCTAATACGTGTTGAGGGGAAATATCAACTAAGCAGCGCGTATGCCCTAAAGGACATTCACGTTTGAAACAAGGTGCACAATCTAAGTTAAGATTAAGTATCTTTGCAGCAGTATTTAAAGGCGGGGTAAAGCGAGGATCAGATGAGCCATAAATCGCTACTATTTTTTTATTTAAAGCCGCGGCCACATGCATTAAACCAGAATCATTACTCACAACCACTTCAGCTAATGACATTAAATCAATAGCTTCAGCGAGTGATGTTTTGCCACTAAAATCCTCACAGCCATGATCTGCCAGTTGATTAATCTGTTCAGAAATAAACTGGTCTTTTACTGAACCAAATATCCAAACTGACCAGCCATCGGCAATTTTTTGCTTGGCTAATTCAGCATAATGCGTCGCTGGCCACTGTTTAGCGGGGCCATATTCTGCGCCAGGGCATAAAGCTAAGACTTTATTTGAAACATCAACCTTAAACTGCTTAATCACCGCTTGTTGATCATCAGCTTTAATTGCAAGTGCAGGCGTTGGATAATCTTTAACTGGCTGGTTTTTGGGTAAAGCTAAAGCAACAAAGCGCTGTACTGTCATAGTCAGTGTTTGCTTGTCTAACTTACGCGCATCATTTAATAAGCCCCAGCGCATTTCTCCTAAAAACCCTGTACGTAATGGAATATTTGCAAAAAAGGGAATTAATGCGGATTTCCACGAGTTAGGTAATAAAATCGCTTGATCGTACTGGTTCGCTTGTAATTGCTGCCCTAATGTCTTGCGTAAACTCCAGCCAAACTGGCCATGAGTTAATGGCATCGCAATCGCTTGCGTTACCTCGGGCATACGTTCTAATAAAGGAAAAGACCAAGCGGGTGCCAATACGTCAATCTGACAATCGGGTTGCTGATCTTTTAGGGTCATAAATAGGCTTTGCGCCATGACCATATCACCGACCCAGGAAGGGCCGATGATGAGTATTTTATTTATATGTTCTGGCACTTAAGAAACGTAACTTAACCATTCATCATGATCTGTTTTGCGCCCATTAACATAATCAAAATATAGCGTTTGTAATCTTTCGGTAACTGGCCCTCGTGCACCAGACCCAATTACTCTGCCATCATATTCTCTAATAGGGGTCACTTCTGCCGCCGAGCCAGTAAAGAATGCTTCATCTGCAACATAAACTTCATCACGCGAAATACGTTTTTCAATCACTTCAAATCCATTTTCATGCGCTATCGTCATTAATGTATCACGCGTAATACCTTCTAATGCCGAGGTCGTTTCTGGCGTGTATATTTTTCCATCACGCACAATAAACAGGTTTTCCCCACTGCCTTCTGCGACAAAACCTTCATGATCTAACAATAATGCTTCATCATATCCTGTTGATAAAGCTTCTTGTAAAGCTAAGATTGAGTTGATGTAGTTACCATTAGCCTTGGCTTTACACATTGTGCTATTGACATGATTTCGAGTATACGAAGAGGTTCTGATACGAATCCCTTTCTCCATGCTTTCATCACCTAAATAAGCGCCCCATTCCCAAGCCGCAATCATCACATGTACTTTTAGATTATCGGCTCTTAAACCCATGCCTTCTGAACCATAAAAACACATGCTACGAATGTAAGCACTGTCTAAATTATTTTTTGCCACCGCTTCCCGGTGCGCCTGGTTGATCACATCCTTATCAAATGGGATCTGCATATTTAAAATATGCGCCGAACGATACAGTCTATCTGTATGTTCTTGCAGCTTAAAAATAGCCGTGCCTTTTTCAGCATGATAGGCTCTTAATCCTTCAAATACGCCAGCGCCATAATGCAAGGTATGTGTTAGCACATGAACTTTCGCTTCACGCCACTCAACCCACTCACCATCCATCCAAATTACACCGTCTCTATCATCCATTGTCATCATATTTATTGCCTGTGTTATAGCTGGCATGTTTTAAGAGCTTACAAAAAGGTCTCATGCCATATTTTTTCAACTTGAGATCGTATTTCTACAAAATCATCTTTTCTTGCCATCGCGCGTTCACCTTGTAAAACTTGATGATGGCCATAATCCCGATATTCACAATATGCCTGTTTAAGAATCTCTGTCTGCGAATCAGATATTAATCTTTGATGATTTAAAGCTTCCAGCAGTCTTATATTATCAGTAAAGGTTGTTAAGTCTTTATTTTCTGAAGCATACGCTAATATATTAAATTGTACTATAAACTCAATATCGACAATACCACCGATGCTTTGTTTTAAATCAAAAGTATCACTTTCTTTTTTCGTTAATGCCACTCGCATTTTGTCACGCATCTCACACACTTCTGTTTTTAGGGCTTCGGTATCACGTTTAATACTTAAAACCCTATGGCGTATGGCTTCATATTGCTGCTTTAAAACTACATCCCCCGCAACAAAACGTCCTCGTACTAACGCCTGATGCTCCCATGTCCAGGCATTATTTTTTAAATAGTCTTCATAACTATTAATATGAGTAACTAATAGACCCGAATCTCCACTAGGGCGCAGTCGCATGTCTACTTCATAAAGTAGACCTGATAACATTTTGGTATCCAAAATATGACGTACTTTTTGCCCTATGCGGCCATAAAATTGCGCACAACTGATGGCTTTATCTCCATCGGTTAAGGCGTTATTATCGGCACAGCCATACAAAAACACCATGTCCAAATCGGAACCATAGCCTAATTCTAGCCCGCCTAACTTACCAAATCCCAAGACAGCAAAACCAAGTTGACTGTCAGTAGTATTGGGCGGAAAGCCATGTTTTGCTGTGAGCATATGCCAAACATGGTTTATCACATACTCTAAAATCACTTCAGCAACATAAGTAAGATAATCACTCACCACCATCACAGGAATCACATCCATAATATCTGCCGCAGCAATACGCAATATATTAAGATGTTTAAATTGACGCAGTTTAATCATCAATTGCTCGGTATCTTCAGGGTCTACATTACCCATCCAATTCTTAAGCTGTTCTGCCAATTGCACCTTATTTAAAGGTTCATATAATGAGCGCGTATCAAGCAACTCATCAAATAACATCGGATATTGCGCTAAATACTGACAAATCCAGGAACTTGCTGATGATAATTTCAATAATTGGGTTAAGGCACTTGGGTTTTCAGCTAATAATGACAAATAAACATTACGCCCCGCCACCGCTTCTATCAAATCAAGCACTCTTTTTAAAGTAATATCTTGATTATCCACTACCTTTAGAGTGTCAATTAACTGTGGTATCAGTCTATCAATCACCCCTGTGCCTTTACTTGATAAACGATTGATTGCCCGCGAGTTTTTAAAGTCTTTTAAAACCTTAAGCGTAGCATTCGCATGCTCAAAACCCTGTTCAGTTAAATAATTAAATGAAGCTTCATCACTATCGCCCGCCCACACAATATCAGCACTCTTTTTAATATCTTTTTGTTCAGATAAAGAAAACACTTGATCAAAGACGCTGTGGACTTCAGCTCTTACCTTATCCAGATGGCTTTTAAAATCATCCCAATCAGCAAAGTCCATAGAAAATGCTAATATCTGCTGAACCTTGGGGTCTGTAGGTAAGTCATGAGTTTGTTTATCTTGATATTGTTGAATATGATTCTCTGCTCTACGCAAAAAACCATAGGATGTTTGCAGTTGCTCGGCATCTTCTGCTGTCAGTAATTCCATCTCCCCTAACAACTTTAAGATTTTAAGAATACTGCGTTCCTGAAGACTAGACGCTTGCCCCCCTCTAATGAGCTGGAAGGCTTGCCCAATAAATTCAATTTCACGTATCCCGCCTGGGCCGAGTTTAATATTATCCATGCGGTCTTTGCGCATCAACTCTTGAGTAATCTGAATTTTTAAAGACCTTAACTCTTCAAAAGCACCATAATCCAGATAACGTCGATAAACAAAAGGCTTAATCATCGCAGCCAATTGTTTCCCGCTATCAAAATCGCCGGCCACCTGTCGTGCCTTGATCATTGCATAGCGTTCCCATTCCCTTGCTTGGGTTAAATAATAATTCTCCATCCCGTCAAAGGTCATTATTATTGGCCCACTATCTCCAAAAG
>DAOWHF010000094.1:0-3399 GCA_030641565.1 Methylomarinum sp. | reverse complement strand
TTCGTGCTCTAGAGATGTTTTCAAGACCTAAGGACTCGGCGATAGATACAATTTCGCCAATTTGTTTCAGTTTTAATTCGGACAGATTCATATGTATGAGGATTCAAAGAAATGCTAAGCGGTAATAACCGTATAAAGAAAATGTAATTATGCGGGATCGACTACGGTACCCTGAATTGGGTATTTGCGGATTATATAATAACTACTAGATTTGCGCTACTAATTTGTGACACAAATCTAATAAATATTCAGAAACAGCCATGAAAATGATTCACCACGGCTGTTTCTCTTACAGCCATTTAGATATTGCTATCAATAAAATCAGCTAACTGGGATTTACTTAAAGCGCCTACTTTAGTCGCTTCAACGTCACCGCCTTTAAAAATCATTAATGTTGGAATACCTCGCACGCCATAGTGCTGCGGTGTTGCTGGGTTATCGTCAATATTTAATTTAACAACTGTTAGCTTACCAGCGTATTCAGTTGCAATTTCATCCAGCACAGGAGCAATCATCTTGCATGGACCACACCATTCCGCCCAATAATCAACCAATACAGGACTTCCTGACTTAATAACAGTTTCATTAAAATCAGCATCTGTTACATGAAGGACCGAGTCACTCACCTTATTCTCCAAAATTTTTAAAACCTAACTATAGAGTCGATAGCAATATATTGTCAATCAATTTCAGACAAATGGATTTTTAAGTTATCCTATAGCAATGAATAAAACGCATTTAACGAAAACACGCTTCAGTAATCTGGAATTATCTGACTCCATCATCAAAAGCCTTAATCAAGCGGGTTTTATTGAATGTACCCCCATTCAAGATAAAACACTGCCACTTTCCTTGAGAGGCAAAGATATTGCCGGACAAGCTCAAACAGGCACGGGGAAAACCGCTTCATTCTTACTTGCCACCTTTCAACATCTAATTAATGATGAAAGCGAAAAGATTAAAAACCCTAGAGCTCTTATTCTTGCGCCAACGCGTGAACTAGCGATTCAAATACATAAAGACGCGCTTCTTTTAGGTAAACATCTAAATTTAAAGTATGCACTGATCTATGGCGGCACTGATTACAAAAAGCAGCTAGAATCCGTTAAATCTAATGTTGATATTATTATCGGCACACCCGGCCGTATCATTGACTTTTACAGGCAAGGTGCTTTTACCTTAGATAACATCCAAGTCTCTGTAATGGATGAAGCCGACAGAATGTTTGATCTTGGCTTTATCAAAGACATTCGTTTTTTATTAAGACGTATGCCTGATCCAGAAAAACGCCTTAACTTACTGTTTTCTGCTACATTATCTTACAAAGTGACGGAACTGGCTTATGAGCACATGAATAACCCTGTGCTAGTTAAGATTGAGCAGGAAGAAGTTACCTCAAAATCCATCACCCAAAGTGCTTTCTGCCCATCAAATGAGCAAAAAGTACCGCTACTCATAGGGTTATTAAATAAATATCAGCCTAAACGAAGTATTGTATTTGTTAACACCAAGCGATGCGCAGAGCGACTTGACGGTTATCTAATTGCCAATGGTTACAAAGTTGCTGTTTTAAGTGGTGATGTACCGCAAGATAAACGCCAACGTCTGTTAAATGATTTTCAGGAAGACAGAGTCAATTTAATGATAGCAACCGATGTGGCGGCTAGAGGATTACACATCCCCGCAGTTTCGCACGTCATTAACTATGACTTACCGCAAGATGCAGAAGACTACGTACATCGCATAGGCAGAACCGCACGATTTGGAACAACAGGCGTTGCATTTAGCTTCATTTGTGAAGAATATGCTTATTCTATGCCCGATATAGAAGACTACATTGATGCAAAAATACCCGTTGAAGCAATTACCGAAGATATATTAGCAACGGATATAAAGCCACCGGTTAAAAAACCGACGCGCAAAAGCACTTATCAAGGCAAAAAGCCACACGCTTCAAAACCAAAGCCTTACTACGCAAAACCTCAAAGCAATAACAAAGGTAATAGCGCGACACCTAAAGCCCCTGCATCAAAGCCCGAAAATCCTCAATAGCAGGAAAGCTATCAATCTCTCTTTTAGCCCGCTGTGAATCTGGCTTACTGATTGAAATCAAGTGTTCAATACCATAAAGCCTGGCTGATTCTAAAACAGCCAGACTATCATCAACCAACAATGTTCTTGTTTTATCAAATGCCTGCTGTTGCTTTAACTGAGACCAAAAAGCCTGCTGTTCTTTTGATACACCATAATCATGCGAGCTAATAATCTGATCAAAAAAAGGAGATAAACAGGTTTTATCCATTTTTAAATCCAAACTATCTCTATGGGCATTAGTGACAAGTAGCAATCGACGAGATGATTTTTGCACCGCCTCTAAAAACTCAACCACATGAGGCAAAACACTAATTAAGCCGGATACTTCTAACTTTAACCCTGCAATATCAAGCTTTAAAACCTCACTCCAATAATCCAGACAATACCATTCCAACTTACCTTCCATTGCTTTAAATTGCGGCTCAAGCTGTTGTTTTGCCTGTTCAATTGAAAGGTTATTCTTCTCAGCAAACCGAGCAGGCACAAACTCCAACCAAAAATGGTTATCAAAATTTAAATCAAGCAAAGTACCGTCCATATCCAACAAAACAGTATCAATTTTTCCCCATTCAATCATTTTAGTAAGCTATAGTTAAAGAGTAATAACTTAAACAATAGCAAAAAATGTCTAAAAAACCGACAATAATTAATAAAAAAATCCTTGCTAAAACACGCCTTTTTCGTATTGAATCAATGGACATTACCTTCAGTAATGGCGCACAACGCAATTATGAACGCTTAGCGAGAAACAATGCCACTGGCGCTGTACTCATTGTTCCCATGCTTGATAAAGATACCGTACTATTAATCAGAGAATACTCAGCAGGTGTTGACCGTTATGAATTAGGACTCCCCAAAGGTAAAGTGGATCAAGGTGAAGCCATTTTAGACGCCGCCAATAGAGAATTAAAAGAAGAGGTCGGCTACGGCGCAAAACAGCTCCATAATCTAACATCTTTAACCCTCGCCCCCTCATACCTAGAGCATTCAATTGATATTATTATCGCCGAAGACCTCTATGAAGAAAGACTAGAAGGTGACGAACCAGAACCGCTAGAGGTTATTCCTTGGAAACTGGACAATATCCAGGAATTACTCGCTACAGGAGAGTGTACTGAAGCACGTTCTATTGCTGCGCTTTATATGACGAGGGATTATTTGCAGGGCAGGGCAAGCGCATATAAATTTCAATCTGAAAATATCACTTTTTCTCTAAACTGATCATTCAATGCCGCTTTAAAACGCTTTTTCTTCAGACTCATTTTCGATGTCTCTTTCTTTAGTAAATTAATAGCTACCTGACGA
>DAOWHF010000343.1:0-6857 GCA_030641565.1 Methylomarinum sp. | reverse complement strand
TTCGCCGCATTTTCCTTCCATGTTTTTATCTTTTTTATCCATTTTAGGCATAGGCTTGTTACCTGCGCATTTCCCTTCCACCGTTTTTTCTTCAGCGCCTTTCTGCATAGAGGATCCGCATTTACCTTCACCACATGAGCCATCTTTCATTTTTTTTGAGCTGGTATCATCAGATTTTGCTGTTTGCATGTAGCCAGTCGATAGCTCAGACATTGAAAATGGATTGGTATCAAGTTCTGATAAAGTGTTCGCTTGAGTCGCGGTTGAGGCTAAGCCAGATATAAGTGTGCTACCTATAACAACAGCCAAAGGTGATTTGTTTGATTTTTTCATGATTTTTTCCTTTTGAAATAGGTGTCTGTAAAGACGCGTAATCTTTACTAACGTCGTTCGTAAATTGTAGATATTACAGAATAAAAAAGGATAATACTAATTTCTTTATTGGAAAGAAAATGTGTTTTGGGAGGGGGATCTAGGTATTTAGGAGGAGTATTCTTTAGGCGGTGCTAATTAAAGGTCTTTCATCGGGAGATGAAAGACCTTTATAGCTTCTTATTACTGCTCTAAGACATTGTTGTATCTTTTAGCAGAGTGTAATGCTTGAGCATTACCTTCTAATGTAGTGTTAGAACCTTTCATTTCTAAATGCTTAACTTCATCTGCTTTTAAAGTCAGAACTAATACGATAGAAAGAACTGCACATACAGCAACGATAACCATGAAATAACTTTTTTCTTCTTGTTCAGCCATTGTTAGATCCTCAAATTTTAGTGTTGTTTTAAATACTCCCTTTCCTCAAAGGGAGGCAACTTAAGGCTATTAAGTTGCTTGTCGAGAGTTTTATTTTTATTTCGACGGGGTTATTTTAAACACGCCTTAATGTTTCGTGTCAAAGTTATTTTTTTAATTTAATTTATTAATGCTTTGAATATTAGTTTGGTGATTGATTTATAAAGATTTATATTTATTTCTATTGGGGGGTAGTTCATGCGTCTAATGCCGTTGATTATGCAGAGATGATTTAGGCATATCATAAAATGTTAATATGTTGTGTGTTCAAAAGTGTGGGGGGTTATAGACAAAATGTCTTATGATCATTGCCGAGAGCGGAATAACTAATTATTGCAGGTTAAATTAATAATATTTATGTCATTAAAAGTATTAAGTGTTTTGTTTTTTTTATTGTTTTCTTCTATTGCTGCATTTGCCCACCAAGGGAGTCATGGTAATGATAATTGCTCGGTTATAGTCGGTGATACAGAATTAAGATTAAATGGCTATCAGTTTCAAGGAAGTCAGTCTGATAGGCATTATTGCCGTCATTTTCCTTACCTTGGACAGACGATTATAAAAATAGATTCAGTGACGGCTGATTTGAATGATATGGCAATAGAACTACAGCTATTAAAGCGTAATTCTTGGTTGGGGTTAATTCTAAATGCAGATGATGCTTTTTCTGTGATTAAGCAACAACCACTACAATATTTTTCTAAGCAAGTCGTTTCAATTGATAGTGATATGCAATTGCGAGATGTTTATGCCATTAATTTACGTTTGCATAAGCCTGATGGGCAGCTAGTTGAGCAGCGATTTTTGTTTCTTATAGGATTTCCTTTTGCGCAGATTATGGTTGCTATCTCTGTGTTATTGTTGTTTTTGATTGTTTTTATTTTTCTGAGGCAGTTAATGGTTAAGAAATGATTTAAACTCTAAATTTCTTGATAAAAATCATGTGCTTTCAGTGTAAGGCTTAAGTTGTCTGTGTGATGGTGATAAATTAAAAGTATTGCCTAGAGATGATGGCATTAACATGTTTTTTAGTCTGTTGAGCGTGAGCGTTTCGATTTAAAGGGGAGAAGCAATAACGGTATAAACCCCAATTGATCTTGCTTCCTGTACTCAGGTAAACCAATATCTAAAGTAGTTTGTGTTTTTTTAGGTTCGGCTACATAGGTTTTAAATACCCTGTCCCAAAGGATGATAGAAAAACCATAGTTACTGTCTGTTTCTGATTGAATAGTCGAGTGATGAATGCGATGAGTATCTGGTGTAATTAAAACCCAGCGTAGATACTTATCAATTTTAGTCGGGATATTAATATTGCTGTGATTAAAAGTGGCTGTGCCATTAAGAATAATTTCAAAGGCAATTACTGCAATTGGGTTTGCCCCTATTAAATAAATACAGGCTACTTTATAAGCCATTGAAAGCATGATTTCCAATGGGTGGAAGCGAACGGCTGTACTGGCATCAAATTCTAAGTCGGTATGGTGGATTTGATGTAAGCGCCATAAGAGCTTCCATTTATGGGAAACAATATGTTGGCAATAAATGGCAAAATCAAGCAGTAGAAGGGTAATAACTATTTCTAGCCAGCTAGGTGCTGAAAACTGGTTTAGTAAGCCCCATGACAGGCTTTCGGCATTAATGGCGCTTAAATAAGCGATGCTTCCCACGGTTAAGCGCATTATTATCATGTTAAGCAATGCTAAACCAATATTTATAGGCCAGCGTTGTTTGCGAGATATGTTTTGTTGTCTTCTAGGGCTGAAATACTCCCAGCAAATCATTAAAGTAAATATGCCTAAGGCAACACTCGGGCGAATTATGTTTTGAATATCCAAAACAGATCTCCTTGAATAAGGGGGTGAAAAGTATTTAAAGTTTTTACCTGATAAAGTAATGCAATGGGGCAGACTGTTTTTAGTCATGTTAATCTATCGCGCATTACTATTTTTCACTAAAGTAAATGTCGCCATAATAAGCTATTGCACTGCCTTTGGCGTTGTCTGTATCGGTCATAAGTGCAATTGCATCAATATAACGAATATCTGTTCCAAATTGCGCTTTTAGATCTTGTCTAATATTACGTTTTTCCTGATACCAGGTCTGTGTTTTGTCTGTTGTTGAGCGTAAGGCGATCATCATGGCATTATTGCCTGCAAAAGCATTAGGCCAGATATGGCCTTTAGGCGTATGGCTTGTCCATACATAGTTAATGGCTTTGGTTTTCCAAAATGCCCAGCCACCACTGACAACAACATAAATTCTAGCACTATAGTCATCCCCTTGTTTGTCCTGCTCATTTAATGGGTTTAAGTGATTTTCGATACGCCAGCGCCAATTTAAAACAGGTGTTTTATGTAGATCAATTTTTTGTTCTTTAAATAAGCCAGAAGCAGCAGAATGGCTTTCTGCTTTTAATACTTGCAGTTTATCAAGCAGAGTTAATCGATAATCGGTTGTACCTGAAAATGATTTATTATTCCAACTGTCGAGTTTACCGGATGAAAACAGTCCAACCTGAATGACAGAGTGAGTCTTTGCAAGAGCAGTGTTGCTCAGGAGAAGGCAAATAAGCAGAAAATAACCTTGTTTCATTATTTTTTCCAGTGTTGTTCGTTAATTCTTGCTCTCGTGACTTGTGAAGTCACGGGTTTGGGTAATGATTAGCTAATAAAGTGAGTCGGTCAATTGTTTTAAATCTAACAAAAGTTAATTTGGTTTTTATCTAAGCAACTGTTTTGTGCTGTATTTTTATTTGATGTGGTAAAAAAAGTAAATAGGGCTGGATTTTCTTATGGAGTATGCATATAATACACGGATCTACTAGTTCATCAGATAGAGCCTCGGTGGCGAAATTGGTAGACGCACGGGACTTAAAATCCCGCGGGGTTAAACCCGTGCCGGTTCGATTCCGGCCCGAGGCACCATAATATATAGAAAGGGCTGTAACCATTGGGTTGCAGCCCTTTTTTTATGTCGGTATTTAACTAAATACCATCGGTTGAACGCTTTAAATTCAGAGTATCACTACGACACAAACAACGCATTGTCATATCGCAGTATTTCGTAGCGGTTTGTTTAAATCGTTTTTTGCGGGTAAAGCAATGGCCTATATCCGTACATTATCAAACGGCAAGTATCGCGCCGAAGTTCGTAAGAACTATACCTCTATACAATCCAAAACATTCACAACTTATAAGCAGGCTGAAGAGTGGGCTAATGAGATTGAGAAGAATATAGAAATAATCTTTGATTTAAAACCAAAAAATAAAAAACTTACTCCTAAATGATAAAATAGGAAGCGTCTAAATAATCTAAAACTACAAATAAATTAGTAAGTTATATAAGGGGTTATCTCAATCATGGCTAAGTATCCAAGGCTCATTATTTCCATGGTTAACTGAATAATTAGGGAGATTTACCCAAAAACAGCAAGAATTAGTAACGACTTAGAAATGATATGTATAGAAGCGTTTGTTTTTACAAGTCGAGGATTACCTGGTCTCCCACCAAAAGATAGAACGGCTATCGTGATAGCCTTTATTGCAAAAATGGTTTTAACATGCCGACTACGCCTATCTTACTGGACAGATTAAAGACAGATATTTCACTCAGGCGTATTTGCGGTTGGGAGCGTGTTAGTGATATCCCCAAAGAATGGACTTTTTCACGTGCTTTTGCAGAATTTTCTGACTCACAATTACCCGAACGCGTTCACGAGAGCTTTATTAAAAAATACTATAAAGATAAAGTCGTCGGTCATAATTCGTGAGACTCTACATTAGGGGCTGTTGCCGTTTCGTAATAACAACCAAAGTGCCTGCATCTTTCTATTTCATACGTCATTCCAGAAGTCTACTCAGTCAAGCGGTGGGCATAAGCTTTATCGGTAATGGATTTAGATTCCTGCTAAGAGCATGCAGGAATGAACTGTTGTTCATGAATAATCAAGAATATTTAAGTAAATTCAACCTTATTACGGCACATTCTTATGTTCATTTCTGAAACGGCAACAGCCCCTAATGAGTCGGAGTATTTCTATGCTCTAAATTTAGAAAAAAACAACAGATAGCGAATTTATTCGTTAAAAAATTACTTCCAGCATCTTTTTTCTTAAAAAATAACGAAATTGGATGCGTTATCAACTTAAGTTTCAGCAGAGTTCAGGGTTTTGCAAGAGGCTCATAAGTGATTATTTAGCTCCTAAATATAGGTGATAGATTAATTAGTGGTCTATATTTTTTTCAAATCTAGTAACCTATGCAATTTAAAATACTCAATTAGCCAGCTGTTACATACGTAATTCGATAATAAGATAATCCATGACTCAAACACCCAACAACCTCGCAGCCTTCATCTGGTCCTTAGCTGACTTACTTCGTGGTGACTTTAAACAAAGCCAATATGGCAGAGTGATTTTACCGTTTACTCTGCTAAGACGCCTAGAAGGCGTGTTAGAGGAAAGCAAAGAGGCTGTATTAGCTCAGCACGATAAAATACAAGCAATGAATCTGCCTGAAGAGGCTCAGGAAAAAATGTTATTGCGTGCAACTAATAACTTATCCTTCTTCAATATCTCAAAGATGGACTTATCCAAATTGGGTGAGGCCGGTATTAAGGATAACCTGGAATCTTATATCCAAGGCTTTTCAAAAGATGCCCGAGAGATTTTTGAATACTTTAACTTTGCCGAATTTATCGGCCAGCTAAATGATGCTGATTTGTTATATAAAATCGTTCAAAAAGTCAGACAAACCGATTTAAGCCCCAAAGCCATTTCTAATCATGATATGGGCTTGGTGTTTGAAGAACTGATCCGGCGTTTTGCTGAGGGTTCTAATGAAACCGCCGGCGAGCACTTTACGCCCAGAGACATTATTCGTCTTACAACCTCTCTAGTATTTATGGAAGACGATGATGCCTTAACCAAATCAGGGATTATTCGTACCATATACGATCCGACAGCGGGTACGGGTGGCTTCCTGTCAGCGGGGATGGAATATGTGCATGAACTTAACCCGCAAACGGTAATGCGAGCCTTTGGGCAAGAACTAAATCCAGAAAGTTACGCCATCTGTAAAGCCGATATGCTGATTAAAGGCCAGGATGTTAGCAATATCAAACTCGGTAACACTTTATCTAATGATCAACTCTACTCGGATAAATTTGATTACATGCTCTCTAATCCACCGTTTGGCGTTGACTGGAAAAAAATCGAACAAGCTATTAAAGACGAAAACACCCTAAAAGGTTTTGATGGTCGATTTGGACCTGGTTTACCCAGAGTCTCAGACGGCTCTTTATTATTCCTGTTACATTTGATTAGTAAGTTAAGAGGGGCTGAACAAGGTGGTGCCAGAATAGGCATTATTCTTAACGGCTCACCCTTATTTACCGGTGGGGCAGGTTCGGGCGAATCAGAAATTCGTCGTTACATACTCGAAGCGGACTTATTAGAAGCTATCGTCGCCTTACCGACTGATATGTTCTACAACACAGGTATTGCCACTTATGTCTGGGTGTTATCCAATAAAAAATCAGCACAACGCAAAGGCAAAGTTCAACTGATTAATGGGGTAAATCTCTGCGGAAAAATGCGTAAATCCTTAGGCTCCAAGCGTAATCTGATGGATGAAGCTGATATTGCCACCATTACCCGTAGCTTTGGTGATTTTGAAACAATCACAAAAGAACTGGATAAACCTGCCGAACAGAAAAGTAACCGTGGTCGTCAATCAGCTAACCCTAAAACTGAAGCCCTCAAGACTTTCTCCAGCAAAATATTTAACACCTATGAGTTTGGTTATCGCCGAATAACAATAGAACGTCCACTCAGAGAGTCCTACCAATTTAGTGATGAGCGAATTGCAGAACTACGCTTCGCACCCAAACCATTAAACGCAGTGATGAAATGGACGTATGCTGAATATGGTACAAGCTGGTCTGACAAGGTGAATGATTCTTCTGCAAGAATCAGAGAGGGTGCCCTGGGGCATGTTGATGATTGCGAAAACTATGGCGTACTAACTGAACACGAAGAGTCCATACGCAAACACATTAAAAGCCACTTT
>DAOWHF010000087.1:0-2783 GCA_030641565.1 Methylomarinum sp. | reverse complement strand
TGTTGTGTGTATCCTTCATGCCATGCAAATAAATTTAATTTCAGTTGGAAATAAAATGCCCGGCTGGGTTCAGCAAGGCTATGACGAATATGCCAAGCGTATGCCTAAAGAATGTGAAATTGTTCTTAAGGAAGTGATGCCTGGGAAACGAGGAAAAAACAGTGACGTGGCTAGAATAGTGAGAGATGAAGGTGAGAGAATGATTGCAGCTATTCCGTCAAGAACACATGTAGTCACTTTGGATATTCCCGGTAAACCCTGGACGACTCCTGAGCTTTCTGAGGCAATGAAACGATGGCAGGAGAGTGGTCAAAATATTGCTTTAATGGTTGGTGGACCAGAAGGTTTGGCTGACTCTGTTAGAGACTTGGCCAGAGAGTCGTGGAGTTTATCGAAGCTTACTTTCCCCCACCCTATTGTAAGAGTGCTGGTTGCAGAGCAATTGTATCGCGCTTGGAGTATTTTAAATAACCATCCTTATCATAGATGATGGCACAAATTATTTTGGCCTCAGCATCTCCCAGGCGCAAGGAATTATTAGATCAAATTGGTGTCCGTTATAAAGTACACGCTGTTGATATTGATGAATCTCCGTTACAGCAAGAAGATCCTTTAGAGTATGTTAGCCGAGTTGCAGCTGATAAATCAGCCGCTTGTTTACAAGCTCTGGATAGTCAGTTGCCGATATTAGCCGCTGATACTAGCGTTGTTGTTGACGGGCATATTCTAGGTAAGCCAGAAAATAAAGCGCATGCTGAAGCGATGCTAACTCAACTTTCAGGAAAAACACATCATGTCTATACCGCAGTATCATTAAGACATTCTGGCAGTTTATCTGAAAACAATCACTTTCAAGTACTGAGTAAGACTGAAGTATGTTTTAGGTATATTACGAGCAATGAAATTCAGGCTTATTGGAATACAGGTGAGCCGCAAGGAAAGGCTGGGGCGTATGCGATACAAGGTTTGGCAAGCATCTTTGTTGAGTCGATACAAGGCAGTTTTTCTGGGGTTGTTGGCTTACCTTTATTTGAAACAGCAGAGCTATTATCTAAACAGGGAATAAAAATAATCACATGAGTGAAGAAATTTTAATAAATATCACACCACCTGAAACACGAGTAGCTGTTATTGAAAATGGTGTGTTACAGGAATTGATCATAGAGCGAGAGCAGCAAAAAGGCTTGGTTGGTAATATATATAAAGGTGCTGTGTGTAGAGTATTACCGGGCATGCAAGCTGCTTTTGTCGATATAGGACTTGAGAAAGCCGCATTTCTCCATCTTTCTGACTTTAGTAATAAAGAGCTAGAAAAAAAAGGATCAGAACAAATTGAGCATTATCTGCGTGAAGGACAACCGATTGTTGTTCAGGTGACTAAAGATCCTTTGGGAACAAAAGGTGCCAGGTTAACCACAGAAATATCAATTCCTTCTCGGTTTCAAGTGTACATGCCTTATGCGAGTAACTCAGGTGTTT
Source organism: Methylomarinum sp. (assembly GCA_030641565.1). GTDB lineage: Bacteria > Pseudomonadota > Gammaproteobacteria > Methylococcales > Methylomonadaceae > QPIN01. The sequence continues at coordinate 1,304 of DAOWHF010000087.1, read as the reverse complement.
CGCAACGCATTGAGAGTGAAAAAGAACGTAGCCGATTAAGAGCGTGTATCGAGCAGTTTCAGGAAAAGCATGAATCGGGTGGTTTTATAGCAAGAACCGCGGCAGAATGTGTGGAAGACCCTGTATTAATTTCAGATATGTTGTTTTTGACAAAGCTATGGGATGCTATTTCTGAGAGGATAAAAAAAGCGGCAGTTAAAACACTTATCCATGAAGATTTGTCATTAAGTACTAGGATATTGCGGGATTTGTACACAGATAGTATTGAAAGGATAAGGGTAGATTCAAAAGAAACGTTCCAAAAGCTGGTGGAATTTGCCAAGGTCTTTGTGCCAGATATAGTCCCTGTTATTGAGCATTACTCAGGAGAATGCCCTGTTTTTGATATCTACAATGTAGAAGATGAAATAACACGTGCCTTAGATCGTAAAGTAAAGTTAAAGTCTGGTGGGCACTTGGTGTTTGATCAAACCGAGGCCATGACAACGGTAGATGTAAATACAGGCGGTTATGTCGGTGGCCGGAATTTAGAAGAAACGATTTTTAAAACTAATTTGGAAGCTGCTCAGACAATCTCCAGGCAACTTAGGTTACGTAACTTGGGTGGAATTATTATCATTGATTTCATCGATATGCGCAGTGAAGAGCATAAGCAACAAGTACTAAATGCCTTGCAGCGTAATTTGGATAAAGATCATGCTAAAAATAAGATTACTGAAGTATCTACCCTGGGTCTGGTTGAAATGACTCGTAAAAGAACACGGGAAAGTTTGGAGCATATCTTGTGCGAACCTTGTTGTGCATGTGGTGGGCGAGGTGTTTTAAAAACGGCTGAATCAATATGTTTAGAAATATTTAGAGAAATTATCAGAGAGGTTAGGCAATATAATGTACAAGAATTATTGGTACTTGCCTCTAATGAAGTGGTTGAAATGTTACTGGATGAAGAAGCAGGAATGCTTGCCGAGTTAGAACTGTTTTTAGGCGTGAGAATTAAGTTTCGGGCTGAAACTGAATACAATCAAGAGCAATATGATGTGGTTTTACTTTAATGTGTATTGAATTATAAAAAATAAAGAGTGATTTACCGTATAACACGTGCAACGAAACATTTATTGTTATGGTCGTTAGTAGCCTTAGCTGTTAGCTTAAGTTTAGTACGTTTTTCTTTATTGAGCGTAGCAGATTACAAAGCAGATTTAGAAGATAAAATTCATGAATTGACCTCAATACCTATAAAAATAGGTATGTTAAGGGCAAACATGCGAGGTTTTAGCCCCGAAATCATTTTAAAAGGTATCCAG
>DAOWHF010000287.1:0-4849 GCA_030641565.1 Methylomarinum sp. | reverse complement strand
GTTCATATTCTAATTATCCCCAAAACTCACGTAGCTACCTTAAATGATTTAGATGACTCGGTGATGGCTGGGCGCTTGTTGCAAACAGCTGTTAAATTAGCGAAACAAGAAGGGTTGGCTGAAGAAGGTTATAGAACGGTTATAAATTGTAATGAAAAAGGTGGGCAGGAAGTTTTTCATCTGCACATGCATTTATTGGGTGGAAGGCAAATGATTTGGCCGCCTGGCTAATGATTTTATTATACCTTGTAAAGCATTGTAAATCTACTAATATTAGATGTTAGGCTCTGTCTATTGAGCTGTTAATATGTTTAACAATAGGAGAAAAAAATGAAAAAACTAGCGATTTTAACTTCATCTGTTCTAGGTTTGGCTTTATTAACAGCTTGTGAGCAGGCTGAACAGAATGAGCAGCCGGTTGATAGTACATCTGTTGTCGAGTCATCCGCACAAGAGCCAGCCCCAGCTGAAATATCTGCGCCTCAGCAAACTGTAGCAGGTGAAAGCACTGCAAAAACAGTCCTGGATACAACTAAGGCAGTGACCGATAATCCATTAGCACAAGTACAAAGTACTTTGGATAAAGCGATGGAAGCTAATAAAGCTAAATTAGAAGCTGCCGCAGACGCTTCGGGTAATGCAGTAAAAGATACAGTGGAAACCGCTAATGAACAGGCTGATGTTGTAAACACTGAGGCTCAAGATGCTGTTGATCTGTTAACAAAATAAGTTGTTTAGGGTGTAAATAATTATGTGTAAGTGTGCTGTTCTCGGCGTGAGCTCTTTGTTAATAGGGAAAGATATAGAATCAATATTTGTGACTGCATGAGACAATAAAAAACCGGATTTAGTCCGGTTTTTTATTGTCTGTCATTTAAGGGGGTGAATTAATATAATGTGCAAGGATAGGGGGGGCTTATTTCACATTAATGCGCCGTAGGCATCTTTTCTCTTAACTTCAAGTAACGCTGATAACGCCGCATAGGAATATCACCATTTTCAGCAGCTGGCCTTACTGCACAACCTTTATCATTCACATGGCGGCAATCTTTAAAGCGACACTGTTCAATTAAGGGCTGGAATTCTCTATAGCCCCATGCTAATTGCTGCTCAGTTAAATCAGCTAGTCCAAAGATAGCAACCCCGGGGCTATCAATCAAATCTCCCCCATCAGGTAAATGGTAAAGTGTTGCTGCTGTGGTGGTATGTCGACCATGCTTGGTGATTTCGGAAACTGTATTGGTTTTTAACTGTTTATCGGGAATCAGTGAATTGGTTAATGATGATTTTCCTACCCCTGATTGGCCGGCAAAAATACTGATTTGGTTGTTTAAAGCCGCTTTTAACTCATCTATACCAATATTTTTAGCAGCACTGACTTTATGCATGGTGTAACCAAGGTCTTGGTATTGCTGTAACTCTGCTTCAATAGTTTTTGCGCTACTTAAATCAATCTTATTTAAGACTAAAACAGCATCTATATTTTTGTTTTCACAAATAGCTAGATATTGATCAATGAGTAAAAAGTCACAATGCGGCTCGGTAGCAAATACCACATAAATCTTATCTATGTTAGCTGCAACAGGGCGTGTTTTTTTGTTTCGGCTAGGGCGCTTTAATAAAGACCGTCTAGGTAATATTTCTTCTATTCGCCCTTGATTGGTGGATGATTTGGTAATCATCACCTGGTCCCCGACGGCAACTGTATCCAGCTTTCGTCGGGTTTGGCATAGAAAAATTTCGCCTGATATTTCGACCGCAATACCTTGTCCAAGGTGAGAAACAACCAGTCCTTCTATGAGTTCAGTCATTATCTGATCTACATCTTCGATTCTAGATGGGCAATACGAATCGCTGCGGGTGGATGGCTATAATGAAATGCAGAAAATAGCGGGTCTGGAGTTAATGTGCTGGCATTTTCTTCGTACAGTTTAACCAGTCCGCTAATCATTTTGCTGGCTTTAGCATTATTAGATGCAAAGTCATCTGCTTCAAATTCAAATTTACGTTGAAAATAAGCGTTGATAGGCTGCATGAAAATAGTGAACACAGGTGAAACTAACATAAACAATAATAATGCCGCTGCATTGGAATGGGTTTCAACCCCTAAGCCACTAAAAAACCAATCCTGGGTAATTAACCAGCCTAATACAGCAAAACTGATTAGAGTCATCATAGAAGAAGCGGCTAGCATTTTGAGTACATGTTTGCATTTAAAATGACCTAACTCATGAGCTAATACTGCTTCTAATTCTTCTTCATCTAAAGAATCAACTAATGTATCGTAAAATACAATGCGTTTGTTGTTGCCTAGCCCAGTGAAGTAAGCATTACCATGGCCTGAACGCTTAGAGCCATCCATAATAAAGATTCCATTACTATTAAAACCACAGCGGCTTAACAAGTCTTGAATGCGATCTTTTAAAGAGCCTTCTTCCATGGGGGTGAATTTATTAAATAAAGGAGCGATAACGGTTGGGAATAACCAGCTCATTAATAAAGATATAGTCATTAAAATAGCCCAGGCATATAGCCACCATAAAGAACCAATGCTATCCATAACCCAAAGAATTAGTGCCAGAATAGGCATGCCAATCGCAATGACTAATGATAGCGAAATGGCTTGGTCTTTAAAGAATTGAGACAAGCTGCTTTTGTTAAAGCCGTATTTTTCTTCGATAACAAAGGTTTGGTACAAGCTGGTTGGGATTTCAAACACCGTCATAATCAAGAAAATAGAGGCAACCGCACCTAAGTCCGTTAGCATGGGTGATAATCCAAAAGATGCCCATAAATTAAATGCAAGGCTAATCCCGCCCCCAAGGGTTAATATCAATAAAAAGATAATGCCAATCACACTGTCAATATCGCCTAGTTTGCTTTTTTCTACCGTATAATCAGCGGCTTTTTGATGGGCTTCTAATGATACAGAGTCTTTAAAGGCATCGGGAACGGCTGCTCTATGGTTGGAAACAAAGGATTTCTGACGCATGGATAGCCAAAACTGAATGCTATAAGAAATAACTAAAGCAACTAAAAATATATATGTAAATGTATTCATTGGGGTTGATTAAACATCACGGTTTTAAGAATTAGCTATACAGATTAGCCAATGCTACAATTTAAAGCAACTATCATCATACTGGAAACAAAATGGCACAGGATTCGAGTAATCTTATTTGGATTGATTTAGAAATGACAGGCCTAGAGCCAGATACTGATTTGATTATTGAAATTGCAACGATTGTGACTGATAAAGATCTCAATATTCTTGCGGAGGGGCCTGTGCTTGCTGTGCATCAGTCGGATGAAGCATTGGCGGCAATGGATGAGTGGAATCAAACGCATCATGGTCAGTCTGGGTTGGTTGAGCGTGTCAAAGCATCGACAATTGATGATGCAGAAGCAGAAAGACAAACTATTGAGTTTTTAAAGCAATGGGTGCCTGAGGGTATATCGCCTATTTGTGGTAACAGTATTGGTCAGGATAGGCGTTTTCTTGTTCGCTATATGCCTGAGTTGGAAGCATATTTTCATTATCGTAATATCGATGTTTCTACCCTTAAAGAATTAGCGGCGCGTTGGGCACCTGAAGTGAAAGAAGGCTTTCAGAAAAAGTCAGCCCATAAAGCCTTAGACGATATTATTGAGTCGATAGATGAGATGAAGTATTATCGCGAGCACTTTATTAAGTTCTAAGTATGAACCAACTGATAGCAATTGCTTTTGGTGGCGCTTTGGGTGCTGTATTGCGCTTTATGGTTTCAACCGGAATCTATCAATGGTTGGGGCGTGGATTTCCCTATGGCACGTTAACGGTTAATATTTTAGGTTCATTTCTTATTGGATTAATGACCGAAGCATTATTGTTACAACGTGTTGCCATATCAATGGAGTTTCGCTCGGCGATTTTGGTGGGGTTATTTGGTGCGTTTACCACCTTCTCGACATTTTCTTTGGAAACCTTGTATTTGATAGAGCAGGGTAACTTAGTTAAAGCCTGTTTAAATGTATTAATTAGTGTTGTTGGCTGTGTTTTTGCTGTCTGGCTAGGGTTGTTGGCAGGTAGAACCCTGTTTATGTATTCTGGCGGAGTTGTTCGCTGGATGGACTGGGTATTTCCTTACGCTTTAGTGGCTGTTAATGCGATAGGTGCTTTTTTAATTGGTTTTATAGCAACTACTTTAATGCAGAAAGTAGCGATTACTCTCGAATATCAGCTGACTATTCTGGTGGTTCTGGTTGGTATTTTTATTACGTTGTCCGGATTGTATTTGATCCTTTATTTGATTGAAGATGGCTTTTCGATGAAAACTAATCTGAATATGTTGGTAAGCGTCTTTGCGGTCAATACTTTAATCTGTCTGTCCTCTGTGTGGGTAGGCTTGTTAGTAGGTAAGCAGTTATGAGCCAAAGAGCAGTCTCTATTGCACGGGTATATACATTAGAGGGACATGATCATTTAAATGCTATTTTAGAAATTTTGCAGAAACAGCAAAATATCGTAGGTGTCACCGTTATTCGGGGTATTGCAGGTGTTGGTTCTTCAGGTGACATGCATACCTCATCTTTACTTAGTTTGTCGCTGGAGCTGCCATTGGTGGTTGAGTTCTATGATGACCCAGAAAAAGTAGAAGCTGCGATAGAGACGCTTAAATCTCAGCTTAATCTAAAACATATTGTCAGTTGGGCTGCCACAGCTCATATTGACTTAATATCTTAAATTTTTTATAAAATTTCAATTTAACCTATTATTACTTAAAGGTATATTTTTAACATGTTAGACCCTCGTTTATTTAGATCTGATCTTGATGAAGTTAAGAAACAATTAGATCGACGCGCTTATGCT
>DAOWHF010000281.1:0-3549 GCA_030641565.1 Methylomarinum sp. | reverse complement strand
CATGTTTTCTTTCGTACCTGTCATCATCATGCTTTTTTCTTTTTTTCTTAAATTTGTGTTCCTTTTTTTTATGCTTTTTTGATTCTTTTAAATAATGACGTTCTTCTGCACGGTCTTTGCCTCTGCGGCTGAATTCATCAGATTGTCTGTTGCTATTTTCCCTATATGCATCGGATCCTCTGCTATGAGGATTTCCCTTGCCTTCAGGTTTTTGAGCTAATGCGGTGCCTGAAAGCGCAAGAGAAAGAGCTGTCGCAGGAATTAAAAGTTTTCTAAAATTCATAATTATCCTAAGTTGGGGTTATAAGCTGCCTAAATAAGCGGTTATTTCATTAATATCTTGTTCAGATAGGGAGGCGCTAATATTATTCATAGGGCCGCCTTTTCTAGAGCGGTTTTTAAAATTAAGTAATTGTTTTTTTAAATATTCTGGGTGTTGGCCTGCGAGTTTTGGAAAACCACCTCGCCCTTGAGCGGAAGAGCCATGACACCCAAAACACATAGCAACTTTTGATTGCCCTTTTTTTGCTAGTGCCGGATCTCCGCCTGCTGACTGGGTTGTGAGGCTAGCAAAGTAAGCAGATATGTTTTTAATATCCTGTTGTTTGAGCTTACTTGCCATACCTTTCATAACCGGGCTGTCACGATATCCAGATTGAAATGCTGTTAATTGCTTTTCAATATATAAGGCACGTTGCCCTGCTAAACTGGGATATTGTGGGTTTTTGCTGTTGCCATTGCTGCCATGACATCCTAGACAAAAAGTGGCTTGGTTTTTACCGGCATCAATATCGGCAGCATGTATAAAATGACTGGTTGATAAAAGTGATATGAATAGCAGGGTGAGGCTGTGAAAGTTTAAAGACTTCATTTGATGTAACCCCGTGATGAATGAAGAGGCTCGTTAGAGTTATTATTGACGTAATAATTCAATAATAGAAGGGGTTAATGGAAAATCAAATAGATAATGTAATTATTCGGGCTTAGTATGGTTAATTCAACAACGCTAGTAACGTAATGCATACCAAGCACGACCAATTATTTCATGAATAATTAAAGAGCTATTTTGTAAGGCATTTGCTGTGGGTAAAAAGCTAAATATATCAATTTTTTGGGCTTTGGATAAAAATATTGTTGGTGCAGGAATAACCTTAAGGCCTTGTTTCTCAAATTGCTCAACGGCTCTACGCATATGTAATGCATGGGTTACTAAAATAATACGTTTGACACCTGCCTTATGTAATATTTCTTGTGTATACAGCGCATTTTCTGCGGTATTACGGCTACGGGGCTCTTGCCATTGCACGGCTTGGTTAAATTCATTGATTAGTACATCACTCATAACTTCTGCTTCAGAAGGCCATTTGTTATTAAGGACTTTTCCTCCGCTGACTAATACGGGTAATAGCGCTTGTTTGGCTATTAATGCACCGTAGCGGACTCTAGCTAAGGTGTAGTGTTTTAAGGTTATTTTCTGCTGATATTCTGGGGCAGGTTTACGTAAGCCTCCACCGAGGATGACGATAGCTTGAGGAGAAAAGTCATCGATTGTTGTCATATCTAGTGCAGAATATATTTCTTGAGTAGATGCTAAGTGTTTTGTGACTATGGGTAGACTGAGTAATAGTAGCGTTACTACAGAAAAGCTGATTAATATCATAGCTAAAGATTGATGGCGACGAATTAAAAAAAGTCCTGCAATACTAATGAATAATAGGCTGGCAACGGGCAGTAATAAGGTCTTGAAAACATATATTATAAAAATATCCATGTGTTTTATGATTGAGGCTGTTAGCTATTAAAGGATTTTAACTAGGTGTATTAAAACAAAAAATTATCCTAGAAGGGGGTAATTATTTTGGTTCGCAAGGCCTGTATTAGCTTGGTGTTTGTGATGTTGATCATAAAATATTAAAGAAATTATTGTCACTGCCGATAGAATACTAAACATATAAGTAGTGGTTTAGTCATGTATGCACAATCTTTTTCACCTTCATTTTCTTTGCCTCAACCTTTTTTAAGGGGAGAGGATTCTGTAAATCATCATTCCCGAGATAAAGGGATAGACGATGATAAGCAAAATAAATTGTTCTCTCGCCCCGTTGCCGATTCTTACGAGCCTACTCAGTTAGGTGAAATGGCAAATTCTAGGGACATTAGCTCAAGAATGGCAATGCAAAGTTTATCCACTAGTACTAGTCATTCAGCAGACATACAAGTCACCACCAAGGAAGGCGATGTAGTGACTATCAGTCTTAATCAATCGGCAAGCAGTAGTCGTAGTTCCTTTTATGCCGAGCAGGGGAATAATAAAATTGCTGCTTATGAAGAGAGTAGCTCTTATGCATCGGGTTTTAGTATGAGTATCGATGGCGATTTAAATGAAGATGAGCAAAAATCGCTTACAGAGCTGATAAATAAAATGAGTAAAGTGAGTGATAAGTTTTTTAACGGTAATATCAATGCCGCTTTTAAACATGCACAAAACATAGGCTTTGATACTGAACAGATTTCTGGTTTTTCGATGAGTTTAAACAAAGAAAAATCCATTCAAGCGGTAGCTGCCTATCAGCAAACTGCAATGCCTGAACAAAATATCAATACGGATTTATTAAAACAGGCCAGTGACTTTTTAACACAAACAAAAGAGTTTATGGCTGATACTAGGGCTGCTTTAGATTCGTTATCTGATCCTAAGCAAGCATTTGCAGATCTGTTTGCGGGGATTGGTCAAATGCATTTAGAGGCTCAGGAAGAGCTTGATAGTGATAAGGATGACGCTTTGTTTTTAAAAATAATTGAAAATATAGGTGATGAGTTGTTAGACAATAAAGAGGATGAATAACTTAATCCTCTTTGCTACAACTTCCTTTTTTACAGCCACAGCTTTTTCCACAACCTAGGCCTTCTTCTTTTACTGGGCCAAGTTCAGGGTGGTTAGCTGCAAATTTTCTGGCTGCTTGCTGGATTAAAACCCAGGCCATTAACAAAGAAAAAATAATGATGATGGTAATTAATAAGTTAAACATTTTTTATCCTCTAAAATAATTCACTGCAGGATCAATTGCAATAAATGTAGGATGGGCAAAGGGCTCTTCGTGCCCATCTTTTATACTACGAGCTATTGAATACGCTAATTATGAGCTTGATGGGCATGCTATCGCTTTGCCCATCCTACACTTTTAGTTTTGGGTGTTATTAAATGCTTAATCCTAAGCAGTCGTTCCTAATCCAGCAAATCCCATAAAAGTCAGAGATAAGATCCCTGCCAGCATCATACTTAAAGCCGCTGCTTGGGTAATGTTGGGAAGGTTAGATAACTCCAGTTTTTCTCTTAAGCCTGCCATTAATACAATCGCCAAACCAAAGCCTGCACCTGCACCTAAACTGAATGAAACTGATTGTAAAAAATCATAGTTTCTGGATGTTTGGAATAGGGCAACGCCTAAAATAGCGCAATTGGTTGTGATTAGGGGTAAGAATATTCCCAAAGCTCTAAATAACGCAGGACTAAATTTCTTTAAAATCATCTCAACCAGTTGCACGGAT
>DAOWHF010000147.1:0-5140 GCA_030641565.1 Methylomarinum sp. | reverse complement strand
AATTTGGCTTCGAACTCTTCTCTAGTCCATGCTTTGTTAGAACAGCAACTCATGTATTTACCTTTTATATCTCCCTCTCCTGCTGGAGAGGGTTGGGGTGAGGAGGTTTAATTATTATAAATTGATTTCCATACCATCGTAAGACACTTCTATGCCAGAAGCATTCAGTGTTTTACGTTGTTTAGAATCTTCGTCTAATATTGGATTGGTGTTATTGATGTGGATCAATATTTTGCGCGGTTTTTCCATGGCATCTAAAATTTCGATCATGCCGCCTTCACCAGATTGCGGTATATGGCCAATTTTTCTTGCCAATAATGGGCGGCCGACAGAGGCTAGTTCATCATCTGTCCAAAATGTGCCGTCTACCATGACGCAGTCGGCTTCAGTCATTGCTTTTTCTACGTGGGGTTCTATCGCGCCTAAACCCGGTGCGTAAAAGGTTGTTTTTCCTGTTGAGATCTGGCGAATCACCATGCCGATATTATCACCTTCGTGCGGATCATTTCTGTGCGGTGAATACGGAGGCGCTTTACTTTTAAGTGGTAAGGCGGTGAATTCAAGGTCATCAATGTTGGGTATGGTAAAGGCATCACCATTCAATGGAATAGGGTGATCGTTCACACCACAAAAGTGTTCCAGGATATTAAAAATAGGAAAGCCAGTAGTGAGGTCTTGCTTCACCATGTCTGTGCAATAAATAGTCAGCGGGTCGCCTTCACGCAGAATGAGTAGGCCGGTTGCGTGGTCGATTTGAGAGTCAATCATTACAATCGCTTCTATGCCCGTGCCACGTACTTTATCTTTGGGATGAATTTCTGGAAAATTTTCTAATTGCGCGCGTACATCAGGGGAGGCATTAAACAACACCCAGTGTTCACCATCAGATGAAACAGCAATCGATGATTGGTTACGAGTGCTGGCTTTGATAGAACCTGCTCTTACGGCTTTGCAATTTGGGCAGCTGCAGTTCCATTGAGGAAAACCACCACCTGCACCTGAACCGAGGACTCTAATTTTCATATTTGTATAAGATATCTGATGTGTAATGCTTGAATGATACGGGATTAATAAGTTTCAGGCAAAAAAAAGGGGGAGACTATCAAGCCCCCCCCCTTTTTCTACTTTAAAACCGTTTTAATTAACGGTTGTAGATGTACATAGTTACTTCAAAACCAAAACGTAAGTCATTGTAAGCTGGTGTTTCCCATTTCATAGTATTTACCTCTAGAAGTTTTTGTTTTTATGCTAGCTTGATCAAGTAAGCTGTTTCAAAGTATACGATGATCTTTTTTTTTGCGCAACTATTAAGCGAATAGACCATGGACTTATTAAAAGAATAAGTCTTTGCTGACCAAAATTTAGCCTTATTTTTTTAATGTATTTTTCTTGTGCAGAATTAGATGGGGCGTTATATTGAGCGCTCAATAAAAATAATAATATATGCGGGAGGGTAATATGACGGGTAATTTAATTGAACTATTTATCATTATGTTAGTAATTGCATGTTTAGCATTTGCTCCATTGGGTTACTTTATTTATATGTATACAAAAAAGAATGGTGAGCCTTTTGGTGATACTGAGCCACATGGCGACAGTGAGTCAAAGATAATTGATTTAGCAGAATTAGTAATTTCAAAAGTAAAAGGTCTTCTTGGTAAGAAATGATTTTTTAATGAATACAAAAACTGACAGTATCTACAGGTATAAAAAGAGCACAACACACAGAGGTCGCTAAGAACACAGAGAAGAGCCTTGTAAAAAACAGGTGGCTCTATTTTCTTTGTGCCTTTGTGTGTTGTGCTCTTTATTTAATGAGTGTTTACATCTCTATAATACGCTCATTTAAAATGATTTAAATATCGGAGCAAGTTGGGCAGTTAGCATTTTTGCGTAACTTCATTTCATTCCATTGCATGGATAATCCATCTAGCAATAATAACCGACCATTTAAGCTTTCCCCAATGTCCATAATCAGTTTCATCGCTTCCATTGCCTGAATACTTCCAATAATGCCTGTAATGGGGGAAATAACACCATTGGTTGCGCAGTTCTGCATTTCCTCGCCGGTATCGCTATATAAACAGTTGTAACAAGGGCTATTGCCACTTCCCGCTGTAAAGACAGATACTTGACCTTCAAAGCGGATTGCAGCACCTGAAACTAAAGGGGTTTTATACTTTACGCAGGCAGTGTTAACGGCAAATCGAGTGGTAAAATTATCGCAACAGTCCAATACAATATCCGCACTCTGTACTTCATTATTTAAAGCCTCACCCTCTAATTTTTGTTTAACAGCTATCACTTTTACATCAGGATTAATGTTTTTAAGTGTCTTTTGGGTTGAAATAACTTTGTCTGTCCCTATATCGGATGTGTGATGAGCAATTTGTCTTTGTAAATTGGATAAATCAACCTCATCATCATCGAAAATTGTAATTTGTCCTACACCGGCTGCGGCTAAGTAGATGGATGCAGGTGAGCCTAGTCCACCCGCACCCACAATAAGCACTTTTGCAGACAACAGTTTTTGTTGGCCTTCAATATCAACTTGGGGCAGCATAATTTGACGGCTGTAACGGAGTAATTGTTGGTCATTCATAGGATGTAATTATACGCGATGATGAAGAGAGAGATAAGCCATATACTTGACAGAGTGCAAAACCAGATTATTATTAGCACTCATTACTAGCGAGTGCTAATAACACTATTAATTATTTTTATGGAGAGATATAAATGAATATACGTCCGTTACACGACAGAGTTATTGTCAAACGTGTTGAAGAAGAAACAACGTCAGCTGGTGGCATCGTATTACCTGGTTCAGCAACTGAAAAACCAAGTGAAGGCGAAGTTTTAGCAGTGGGTAATGGCAAGCAACTGGATAACGGTGATGTGCGTGCATTGGAAGTAAAAGTTGGTGATAAAGTGCTTTTTGGTAAGTACTCAGGCAACGAAGTTAAAATTAACGGTGAAGAACTTATCGTTATGCGTGAAGAAGACATCATGGGTATTTTAGATTAAGCCTCGCTTGATTGATTATTACTATTAACTATTCATTTATTAGGATTTAAAGAAGATGGCAGCAAAAGACGTAAAATTTGGTTCAGACGCCCGCACCTTAATGGTTGCAGGTGTTAACGTACTGGCAAACGCAGTAAAAGTAACATTAGGCCCTAAAGGTCGTAATGCAGTTTTAGATAAAAGCTTTGGCGCTCCAACCATCACTAAAGATGGTGTATCTGTTGCGAAAGAAATCGAATTAGCAGATAAATTCGAAAACATGGGCGCACAAATGGTTAAAGAAGTGGCCTCTCATACTTCTGATGTTGCGGGTGACGGAACAACAACAGCGACAGTTTTAGCTCAGTCTATTGTTAACGAAGGCATGAAAGCAGTTGCAGCGGGTATGAACCCAATGGATCTGAAGCGCGGTATTGATTTAGCGGTTACAAAAGCAGTTGAAGCAATAATTGCTTCTGCTACACCTTGTGCTGACAACAAAGCAATTGCTCAAGTAGGTACAATTTCTGCAAACTCTGATACATCTGTTGGTGAAATCATTGCTGAAGCAATGGAAAAAGTCGGAAAAGAAGGTGTTATCACTGTTGAAGAAGGTTCTGGTTTAGATAACGAGTTAGACGTTGTAGAAGGGATGCAGTTTGATCGTGGTTATTTATCACCTTACTTCATTAACAATCAAGACAGCATGAGTGTTGAATTAGAAGATCCATACATCTTATTATTCGACAAAAAAATCTCAAATATTCGTGATTTACTACCAACATTAGAAGGCGTTGCCAAAGCAGGCCGTCCTTTATTGATTATTGCTGAAGATGTTGATGGTGAAGCACTAGCAACATTAGTGGTAAACAACATGCGTGGTATCGTTAAAGTGGCTGCTGTTAAAGCACCTGGCTTTGGTGATCGTCGTAAAGCCATGTTAGAAGATATTGCGGTATTAACTGGCGGTACAGTGATTTCTGAAGAAATTGGTTTATCTTTAGAAAAAGTTGAAATGGATCAACTAGGAACAGCTAAGAAAATCCAGATCAGCAAAGAAAACACTACCATCATTGATGGTACTGGTTCAGAAGAAAACATCAAAGCTCGTATTGCACAAATCAGAGCACAAGCTGATGAAGCAACATCTGATTACGACAAAGAAAAACTACAAGAGCGTTTAGCTAAATTAGCGGGCGGTGTTGCAGTAATTAAAGTTGGCGCGGCAACTGAAATTGAAATGAAAGAGAAGAAAGCACGCGTTGAAGACGCATTGCACTCAACTCGCGCAGCGGTAGAAGAAGGCGTTGTTGCTGGTGGCGGTACTGCACTAGTCCGAGCGATTGCAGCACTTGAAGGTCTTGAAGGCATTAACCACGATCAAACTGTAGGTGTTAATACTCTACGTCGTGCAATGGAAGAGCCTTTACGTCAAATTGTTGCTAACGCTGGTGATGAAGCTTCAGTTGTGCTTAACGAAGTTGCAAAAGGCGAAGGTAGCTTTGGTTACAACGCTGCAACTGGTGAATATGGCGATATGATTGCAATGGGTATTTTAGACCCTGCAAAAGTAACACGTACTGCGCTACAAAATGCCGCATCTGTTGCAAGCTTAATGATCACAACTGAAGTAATGGTTGCTGATGAGCCTGCTGGTGATGCTGGTGCACCTGCAATGCCTGATATGGGCGGCATGGGTGGAATGGGCGGTATGGGCGGCATGATGTAAGTGTTGTCTTAAAGCTCTTTCGCTTTAGTCAAAAAAACCCAGCCATTAAAAATGGCTGGGTTTTTTTATGCCTGCGGGTTGGTTATACCTATTAACGATGATTGTAGGACATGCTTCAGTTCGCTTTAGATGATAAATCAGTACCATAGCGGACTGAAGTCTGCTCTATAAAGACATCAGCATCATTAGATGCTTGGTAATTTCCCTAAGTGGAGCTGAAGTAGTGGGAGAGCTTTTAATTAAAGGAATCAGCGTGTTGCTTAAGCTGATTGTTGCCGGAGCGGTAAATAGGGACGAAGCCGTGCATAGCAATCATCCCCAGCAGACAAGAGATTGTACTCGACTCTCCATCCTAGAGGACCTGAACAAGGTGTTACAACTGGTGGTTGTTGTGTATGTAGCCAGTTT
>DAOWHF010000110.1:0-3022 GCA_030641565.1 Methylomarinum sp. | reverse complement strand
TGTTTTTTTAAGCATGACTTTAATACCCGCGGTTAACTCGCCAAAAAGTCGTACTTGTGAGATAACGCTATAAACCTCATTATTCTCTAGATTTTGTACGTTATCCGAGTCAGTTTCTATGTCTTGCTGTAAAAAATCCTGTTCATTTTCTAACCCAATACCAGTGACTATCTGAATGACTTCTTTAGATGCCACTTTCAAATTAACATTAGGCAAGCCTGAGTGCACAGTAATTAGCGGCTGTAATTCGTTAAAGACTGTGGCATTCATACCTAAAACCATTTGTAATTCATCTAGCTGATTAAATGCCTTATTAGCGGGCTGATAAGACAAACCAGCCTCTTCATACTGCTGTTGTTCAGCACCATTGATATGCACCAGATCATCTTTATCTCGCCAGTCTAAAATAGCACTGACTAAAGCTTGTTGCTCCGCCATATCAATCGATGTAGCAGTCATTATGGTTGTTAATAACGGCTCACCCGCTTTATTAATATCGACCTTGCCTTGTTCTGACAGTACCCTGACTCTAATTTCTGTATCCTGATAGTGTAGCTGATAAATACGTCCATCTGCATGCCAGCGTTTTTCCTTATCTGCCAGCAACAACATTTGCTCTGCAACTGTAATACCTGTTTCTGCGGCAGCTATTGCTACTGCATTATCTTTAACTGAACTAATAACGGTGATTTCTCTACGCATGGTTAAGGCAAAACTACCCGCCATAATGGTCATTAAACTTAACACCCAAATAACGATGACCATGGCCAATCCCGTTTGATTTTGCCTCATTGCCCAAAACCCAAGTTCTTGCCAGGTTCCTCTGATGCTAGCTTCAATGCAAACACCATTTCAGGCCAATAACTTTTATCAGCTAATTCAAGCTTAATTTTAACTAAAGCCGGCAAACTTTGTTTTTCTTGCCAGTTATCACTCCAGACTCCATCTATCGCATTATCTTCTTTAGCAAAATAAGCCAACTCAAATGTCTCGACATTTTCCAGTAAAACAACCTCTTCTGACTGCCAGTCTTCATTATCTATTGTTGGGTAGAATGGCTTAAGTATTACTTTTACTATGCCTTGTTCGGCTTTATCAAAAACAACATTAAATAGCTGCAAGCCTTTACGACCTGCACTGGCAGGGAATACCGATACAAACTGTAATTTATCCCGCTCACCTTGAAAAGAAAATTGCCTTTTATCTGCCAAGAATTCATCCCATAACGGTTGCACTGAAGGCAAATGTCGCTTAAAAAACTGGTAAACCACGGCTTTCTCATTAACCTGTGCAATTTTACGCTCACCTTTATTCCAGCTTTCCGCACCAATTTTTAAACTACTGAATAGCAATACCACCATAATACTGAGTAAGGTCATGGCCAACATCACTTCGATTAAAGTAAAGCCAGATAATTTACGCTTACAAACCATCATGGTTTTGCTTAGTCCGTACTGTATTTAATTCAATTGAGCGATTATCTTGATTATCCTCGCCCCAATCGACTATCACTTGAACCGCCATTAATTCAGTCATCACGCCTTCTTCAAAAACATCAGGAGATAATTGACTTACATTAACCTGCCAGTGATATTTCTCATCTTCAACACCCGAGCGTTCACCCTCTGTAAGCGGTGTTTCAATACCTGTTTTTGCCATCAATGACTCGGCAATTTGCGTTGCGACAGTATAATTTTCTGCAATGACTGCGGTATTTACGCCTGATGAAAATATTTTTAACAATATCCCTAATGAAATAGCCAAAATACTAAATGCTACCAGTATTTCCAATAGAGAAAAGCCTTGCTGCCTATTCATCACTAATATCAACTTTACCGCTTAACCAATTAACATCAACTCTGTTCATTAATTCACCCCATTCCATAGTCACCCGACCGCCACTGGATGAGCCATCAGGATAAAACCGAATATGACCTGTTTCTTCATCCTTAAATTCATCTTGGGCAATCACCAGGGTCACTTCAATTTCATCTGAAAAATGGTATGTTTTATCGCGATTACTTAGTTGATAAGTATTCTCTGCTAAGTTAATGGCTACGGCTATTTCTTGATGGGATATTAATGCCTGACCTCTGGCATACCGTAATGCTGAACTCAAGTCTCTCGCCAAGGCTTTTAATTGAGAGGACTGATTTCCAGAAGATATATTGGTTCCTATCACGGTAAATCCCAGTACTACAATCAAGAGTACTACCGTTAATTCAATTAAGGTAAAACCACGGTCAGCAGCACGCATGTTATTCCCAACTATTAATATCCTGATCTTCGCCTTCGCCACCCTCTTTATCATCAGCTCCATAGCTATATAAATCAAACTTGCCATGTTGACCGGGTGAAGCGTAGTGATAATCTGTGACCCATGGATCTTGAGGGACTTTAGATTTTCGTAAATAAGGCCCATTCCAACGCTTACTTGTTGCTGGTTTTTCAACCAATGCGGCCAAACCCTGTTCTGTTGTCGGGTATTTACCAACATCTAATTTATACATATCTAATGAGGCAGATAAATCTTCTACTTGCACTCTAGCTGCCTTGGTTTTTGATGCGCCCATATGTTTCATTACCTGCGGGCCAACAATACCTGCCAATAAAGCAATAATGCCCAATACAACCAGTAATTCCAGCAAGGTAAAACCACTTTCTTGCTTGTTATAAATACCCATTTTTACAACTCCTTAAAACTTAATTTTATATTTAGATCATTATTAAAGCGGACTGAAATCAGCTCTACGGCCTATAAAGATTCAACTAATCCCCTAAAATGCCAAGTCATTAACACTTAAAATAGCCAATAGTATGGAAACAATAATACCTGCAATCATCAAGCCTAACGATATAATTAATGCCGGTTCTAACAATACCAGCATACGCTGAATTGATGTCCTTAATTGTTTGTCATAGATGGTTGCAACCCTTAACAACATTTCTTCTAGGCGTCCTGTTTCCTCACCCATTTTAATCATTTGTACCGCCAGTTTTGGAAAGCGGTCACTATCAACTA
>DAOWHF010000122.1:0-10950 GCA_030641565.1 Methylomarinum sp. | reverse complement strand
GTATGGAAGGGTACAAACATTATATTGTTAAACATGTATTGTTAGACAAAGATTATAATTTTTTGGATGAAAAAATGTTTGATCCTATGACTGATAAAGTGCCTATTTCTAGTTTTGAATTAAAGAATTATAAAGGAACTATTTATGCGCTGAGTATGTGTAATAAACATGATGTGTGGGTCAGTCAGGTAAAAGTTTAGATGTTTTGTAAGGTTTTGTGGAAAAAGTCATCTGTTTTAAAAAGCAAGGTTAACTTAGGTTGTGAGTAGTCTACTTAAGAGAGTTGTAACTACAATGCTGGAGATAAAGTATCTTCAGCACTGTAGTTCAAAGCAGAATAAATGGTTGTTGTAAATAATCAGCTAGATTCTTCATCTTGAGTTTTAAAATGCATATTATGCAATTTTGCATAGGCCGTACCTTTGGCTAATAGTTCTTGATGAGATCCTTGTTCCACTATTCTGCCTTTTTCCATGACTACAATTACATCAGCATTTTCAATAGTAGATAGACGGTGCGCGACGACTAATGTTGTTCTAGTGCCCATTAGACGATTCAGCGCTAGCTGAATATTTCTTTCTGACTGTGTATCTAGAGCTGATGTTGCTTCATCAAGAATAAGAATAGGTGAATTTTTTAACAATGCTCTTGCCAAAGCCAAGCGTTGGCGTTGGCCACCTGATAATCTGACACCATTTTCACCAATTTCAGTTTGTAATCCTTGTGGCATTTTTTGAATAAATTCCATAGCATAAGCATCTTCTGCTGCTTGAAGAATTTCTTTCGGTGTAGATGGTTGTAATGATCCATAGGCTATATTTTGTTCAATACTGGCATTAAATAAGGTTACGTGCTGAGTAACTAATCCAATTTGAGAGCGTAAAGATGCCAGAGTGAGGTCATTAATGGGTATTCCATCAATTAAAATTTCACCATTTTGAAATTCATAAAACCTAGGTAATAAATTGATTAGTGAACTTTTTCCACCACCAGATGCACCAACTAATGCAACTGTTTGTCCTGGTTCAATACACAGATTGATTTCTTTAAGGGCATCTTCCTCTGCATCTGGATAACGGAATCTGAGGTTTTTAAATTCAATTTTTCCTTTACAGAGAGATATTTCATTAGAGCCATGATCTATTTCAGTTTTTTCATCAAGTACCTCAAAAAGGGACTCAGCGGCGGCAATACCGCGCTGAATTTCAGAATTAGCATCACTTAATTGTCTTATGGGTTTGGGAAGAAAAAAGGCTGCAGTTAAATAAGCTACAAATTCTCCAGGGCCAGAGTCTCTCATTAACAAGACAGCAAAATACATTAAACCAGCCAAAGCTAAAGAAATAACAAACTGAATTAAAGGATTATGAATTGATAATGTCATAATCAATTTCATATATTGTTTTCTGTTTTCGGCACTACTTTTTAAAAATCTTGAGCGTTCATAATCTTCTCCTCCGAAAGTTTTGACAATTCTATTGCCATTGACCATTTCAGAGGTGATGTGGGTTAAGTCGCCTATAGTATCTTGCATATTACGACTAAGGCGTTTTAGGCGTTTGCTCACATAAGAAACCATAAGGGCAACAATAGGAGCAACAAGTAAAAAGACAAGAGATAATTGCCAGTTGGTATAACTTAGATAAGCAATCAACCCGATTGCTGTTAATCCCTCTCGAACAAAGATTCTGGTGGAGTCAGTTGTTGCCCGGGTAACTTCGCCAACATTATAAGTAATACGAGAAATTAAAAAACCACTGTTGTTAGTGTCAAAATATTGGGAGGGCAAGCGAGTGTAATGATTAAATATTTCACAGCGGAGATTATGAATCAGGTTTCCAGAAACCCGAGATAGAAAATAACTCCCTAAAAAAGAACCGATGCCCCTGACAAAGAAGAGGCCAATAAAAAGTAAAGGTAGGTATTCAAGTCCAGTTTTAGCTTCTGTATTAAAAGTTTCAATGATATGTTCTATTATCATTGCAAACATGGGCTGTGTCGCAGCGTAAATAATATAGCCAATAAAACTGACTAAAAATAAGCGCCAATGAGGATAAACGTAAGTCATTAACCGAGCATAAACAACTCTACTTGATGAAACAGGAGCTTTTTTTTTCATAAAAAATCCAATGAAGTAAACGGGGGAGAAAAAAAGACTTAATATTTTTTCAATGAAAGAAACGGGGGTGAATTGATCAGTTGCTTATTTTGACATATTAATTTGATTCACTTCCAGATGACCGTTTATATAGGTTAATTCCATAATCAGGAAAACTATGAATTAAAGATGCATCACTGCGTAATTTTGGACGGCAGTCAATAATGTATTCCCAGTTTGGGGTATAGATGGATTTTTTTAAATAAAGGTTGTTCTCTTGGTTAAAATACAAACATATGGCCTTATTTGGCTTACAATCACAGGCAATTTGTTTATTAACATCAATCATATTAACAGCGAGTTCATAATTGCGTTTTATTGAGCGTGGCTTATGTTCCATAATTAATTCGAAACCAAATAAGGCGTATAAAAGTCTCGCACAAATAACAATTGCTAAAACGTTTAAGAAGATGGAGCGGTATTTGTCAGTTGTATAATGGTGAATGATGTATGCGAAAATCATCGCCATTAATGGGTAGATAGGCATTACATATCTTGCTCTTGCGCCGGCTGAAATTAGATACGGTAAAAAATTAGTCGCCGTCAAAACAATCAATAATTGAAATTCACGCGATGGAGTAAATTGGGTATTTGTTAAAAATGATTTTGGTTTCTTAAGTAAAAGAAATAGAAGTGGAATAAACGTTAATAATGAACTGGGTAGCAAGTTTTTAAATAACTCTAATGGAAAAACAATAAGGTGAAATAATAGTTTTCCAATATCAGCAGATGCCTTGGTTCTGCTAGTGCTCTCGAATAGTAAAGTTGTTATGGCTTGTTCGGGGTTTGTTGTTTCGGATAACCAGGCAATGACAGGTAAAACAGAGCAGAGACAAGCTAAAATAAAAGAGATACTGAATAACCAACGCCACTTTTTATACCAAAAAGTTAGTACCATGCATGTTATTGCAAAAAACACATAGCCAGGAAGGCCTTTAAGCATAAATGAGGCAGCAGCAAACAATCCGCCTAATATCAAAAGAATTTTTTTGTTTTCATGGTATGCCAATAGCAAACAACTAGTTTGAAGAAAAACAAAAGCGCTGAAGGTTACGTCAATTTCACCTATGAAGCCGTAAAAAAATTGTATATGGACGCAAGTAGCAAATATAAGTGAGGCAAATAATGATAGTTTTTTATCATTAAGTAGCCTTAGGCTTGTAAAGTAAATGGTACAACAAATGATTAGTGTCGAAGATACCGATACCAAGCGAACAGCAAGTTCAGTCCAGCCAACAAAGTATTGACTCGCTAGAACTAGCCAGGTAAATAAGGGGGGTTTTTGATAATAAAGATCACCTAAATAGGTTGGCTGAAACCATTGCCCTGTTTGTTGCATTTCATAAGCTACTATAGTTCTTAGTGACTCTTCATTTTTGTATTCAAAAATGTCTAAATTAACCAGTAATAAAATGACAGCAAGAACGTTAAATATCAGTAGAAATAGTGATTTGTTAACTAATACTTCAGTAGGTTTTAACATGAGTAGGTTTGGAAAATGTTGCAGAAGTAAAAGGTATTAGTCCGGTCAAACTAACCAACAAAGGGATAATGAAGGTTAAAAAACTAAGGGCAATAGCTTGTTCTTCGGGAATGCCTTGCATTTTAAATAGATAAACAAAGCCACTTTCACGCACCCCAATTCCGTTGATTGATATGGGAAGCAAAGTAGCAAGTGTGATGATGGTCCAGCTTACAATATAAAATGACCAATCAAGGTTAATATTAAGAATGGTCCCTAAGCCTATGACTAAGATAATACCAATTAATTGTATCAATAAGCTCAAAGTAAAGATCATCATTAGTCTTGAATTCTGGAACAACAAATTAACAGGTTCTAGCCAATGATGTAATTTGGGAATAAGGCGTTGCATCAGTTTAATTATAGATACTGAGAATGGTAAGCAAGCAACACCAAAAATAATTACAACGGAGATTAGTTTGTTAGATGCCGGGTCTGCCCAATCCACAAACCATAATGCGCATGCGCAAATAAGCATTAATGCAAGTAACCCAAAGATGCGGTCGAACAAAACGCTGTATGCAGCTGATAAATGTTTTTCATGTCGCTTGCCAAGATGATAGCTTTTTACAACATCGCCCC
Source organism: Methylomarinum sp. (assembly GCA_030641565.1). Classification (GTDB taxonomy): domain Bacteria; phylum Pseudomonadota; class Gammaproteobacteria; order Methylococcales; family Methylomonadaceae; genus QPIN01. Next base: position 6,688 of record DAOWHF010000122.1, on the reverse strand, counting down.
CCATGCCGGTAGGTAGAAATAAATTGTAAAACATTCCCAGAAAGTATAACCCAATATAAAATTGAAATGAGCCGTTAAGTTTTAAGTATTTTGCAATCAGTTGCCAGCGTATGCTACTGAAAAACTGTGCTAAAAAATACATGAAAAAACCAGTCACCCAGGCCCAAGCAGGCATTAATTTTACATATTCAGTAACTTTGTCAAATTCCAGATCTTTAAAAAGCCAGGCTAAAACTAATATACTGACTAGAGTTTTTACTGAAAATTTTAGCCAGCGTTTAATCTTCACTTTTTTTCTGTAATTGAGTAGGGATAAATTCTCGAATGCGGTAGGTGGAAATGGAACTAGATTCGTGATAAATACGCACTAGAAGTTCAGCAATAATTCCAATTCCAATAAGTAGCAATCCACTCACTATCAACATAAACCCTAACAAGAGTAAAGGGCGATCACCTATATTTTCTCCCATCCCCAGTTTAAGGAATACTAGATACAGTTCGATAATAAACCCTGAAATAGTTAATAAAAGTCCTGATTTACCAAAAAAATGGAGGGGTCTAGTAGCAAAACGTTGGAAATAAAACATGAGTAATAAATCCAGCATCACCCTTGGGGTTCGTCCAATGCCGTATTTGCTTACACCTTTTAAACGAGGGTGGTGATTAACGGGGACTTCAGTAATACGGGCACCATCCAAAGCCACAAGGACAGGTATAAATCGGTGTAATTCACCATACAGTGTCAAATTTTTAACGAACTCATGCCGGTAGGCTTTTAGAGAACAGCCGTAATCATGTAAATTTACTTTAGTCAGGTTGCCAATGAGCCAGTTTGCAATTTTTGAAGGTAGAACACGGTTGATATAGCCGTCTTGACGGTCTTTTCGCCATCCACAAACCACATCATATCCTTCGTCTAATTTTGCAAGTAGCATAGGAATATCAGTCGGATCGTTTTGCATATCACCATCCATAGAAATGACTGTATGCCCTTGTGCGTGATGAAACCCTGCTGACATCGCTGCGCTTTGTCCATAATTCCGACTCAATTCGATAACAGATAATTCAGGGGTTTGCATTGCCAGCTTTTTTAATTCTTTACTACTGTCATCGCTACTGCCATCATTGATTAAAATGATTTCAAAGGCTATATCCAGAGGTCTCACAGCATTGTTAATGCTGTCTACTAGTGTAGATAAGTTAAGAACCTCATTATAAACAGGAACGATAATTGATAAATCAAGACTAGGTTTAGAATGTGCTATCATTTAAATATTTGATGTGCTTTACATTAAGAATCAAAGTTAATTATAACCTGCCCTAGATTACTAAAGATTTTTTTTGTTTGGGCGAGTAGGGGATATAGAAATCTTTATCAAGTTGTTTAGAGGATTGTGATGGTAGTTCAATCCTTTTTGAATTACAACGTTAAGTATCATTCATTCATTCATTCATTCATGATAGAAAAACGATTTAATTATTTGTCACAGGTTTTTTTTAACATCGGAGCTTGGTCTGCTGTTGTTTTATGTTTTAGTGTTGCTGCAATAGGAACAGCAGTTAATACGGTAACAATTATAATGGCAGCTGTTTTTCTAATTTTATCGGCTAGGGTGAAGGAGTATCCTGACGTTCTTCGTAGATATGATTTTGCATTAATTGCAGTATTGCTTTTTGTTTTTATTGGTATCAGTTTAATTTGGTCTGAAAGTGTTTCTGACGGCCTTTCTATCTGGAAAAAATACAAGGAATTTATCTTTATCCCCGTTTTGTTAATTTATTTTTCTCGGCAGGAGTTCTTAGTAAGGGCTAAAGTGGCGTTATTTTCTGGAATGATCATATCGCTAATTTTTAGTTATTTAGTGTTTTTTGATATTGTTAACAATCCACCTAGGCAGCACAGTATTGCGAATCATATTTTTAACGGCATTCTAATCTCTTTTTTTGGTTACTGGGTTCTAATATTAGCTGCAGAATATAAAAAATATCGCATTCCACTGTGTTTGTTATATATGGCTTCTTTATTTACCATGTTCATTATAAGAGATGGCCGGCTCGGTTTTTTATTAACGATAGTGTTGTTTTCGTTATTCATTTTCCAGTATTGGCGATGGAAGGGGATGGCGTATCTTTGTGCTATTGCTTCAATTTTAATTATTGTATTGATGGTATTTCTAAAGGAATCAGCGTTAGCGGCATATGGTGGAAATATACAGGTATTATTAAGCTTGGATTCTCTGGCGCAAATGGATATTCGGTTAGAATTTTATATTAATACTTTGCGTATGGTGATCGATAATTGGTTATTAGGTGTGGGGGTTGGTGATTTTCCTTCGGCGTATCGGGAGGTGTGGTCTTTAAATCAGCATTATTGGCCAGCAACGGTTAATCCGCATAATGAATATTTGATGATTGCAGCTCAAGTTGGTGTAGTTGGGTTGGTTATGTTTTTTCTATTTTTCTTTTTTTTAATTAAAAACGTGAAGAATTTGAATGTTACTCAAGCTCACTTAGCTACAGCAACAATTTTTGTCATTGGGCTTTCGTGTATGTTTAATTCATCATTTCTTGATCATAATGATGGTACGTTGTTGGCATTGCTGGTTTCTTTGTTCTTTACAAAGTCGAATCGAGCAGTGGGTGTGGCTCATCATGATTAGTATAGTAATCATTACAAAAAATGAATCTGAGCATATTGAGCGTTGTTTGGATTCGGTTAGCTGGGCAGATGAGATTATTGTTTTAGATTCCGGTAGTGATGATGATACTGTCGAAATTTGCAGGAGATACACCTCAAATGTATTTGTAACTGACTGGCCAGGTTTTGGTCCTCAAAAGCAGCGTGCGCTGGATAAGGCAAGTGGGGATTGGGTGTTCTCTATAGATGCTGATGAAGTGGTTACAGAGGAGTTAAAGTTAGAGATACTGGCTGCAATTAAACGAACAGATGTTCATGGTTATGAAATTCCTCGATTGTCTAGCTATTGTGGCCGACAGATGAGGCATGGTGGTTGGTGGCCAGATTATGTATTAAGGCTATTTCAAGCTGGATCTGGAAAATTCACTGACTCAATTGTTCATGAAAGGGTTATTGTAGAAGGGAAAATTGAGAGGCTTACTTCACCACTTGAACATGAGACGTATACCAATCTTGAAGAAGTCTTGTTTAAAATAGATAGTTATTCAACGCTGGGTGCAAAAATGCTTTTTAATCAAGGTAGAAAGACATCTGTAATGGAGGCTTTGCTCCGAGGAGGGTGGGCTTTCTTTCGCACCTATATCTTGAAAGCTTCATTGTTAGATGGGCAGCAGGGGCTAATGTTGGCAATTTCAAATGCTGAAAGTACATATTATAAATATATTAAATTATTAATGTTGAATTCGGAAAGACGTGACTAATTTCAAAATTATTTTTTATTTATGTTGAAAATATGTGGGAGTACGATAGTGATAAGGCTAGATTTAGTTTGGTTAAAAGGCTATAGATGAAAATTCTTCAGGTTAATACAGAGAGAACATGGCGCGGTGGTGAGCGTCAAACATTGCTCACATTAAAAGGCTTGAGGTCTCAAGGGGTAGATTGTCAGTTGATGGCGCTTAAAGATTACCCTTTGCATAAGCAAGCTGAAAAGTTGGGTTTTAAGGTATTTCCTGTTTCAGGTTGGTTGGATGCAGTTATGAAGCTTGCCTTTTTAAGGGAGGAGTATACATGTATCCATGCTCAGGCTGGTAAGGCCCATACTCAGGCAATATTAACTAAGTTTTTGCATGGCTTGCCTGTTTTATATACTCGTAGAGTTGCTTTCAAGCCTAAGGGGCTACTAACTAAATTTAAGTACAGCTTAACCGATAAAGTGGTGTCAATTTCTGAGGCTATTTCATCAGTTTTGAGTAACAGTGGAATGGTTTCGGAGTCTATGGTTATTAGTTCTGTCGTTGAAAAGAAAGAGCTTGATCATAAGCGGGTTGCCGAATTTAAAGGAACATTTGTAGTGGGTAATAATATTAAAGTGATTGGTATTGTTGCTGCGTTGGAAGGTTATAAAGACCCCATTATTTCTCTTAAGGTAATTAAAGAATTAAGAAAGAAAAGGGCTGACTTTATTGTCTTGCATTTCGGAAAAGGGGAGCTTTTTGAGCAAGTGACCGAAAAAATAAAAGAACTGGAGCTTGAGAGTTGTTACATACAAATGGGGCATTATGATGATGTGGAGAATTTTTTTTCAATTATGGATGTGTTTTTGATGAATTCAAAAGAAGAAGGCTTAGGGAGTAGCGTATTAGATGCTTTTCAGAATGAGGTTCCCGTTGTATCAACTAATGCAGGAGGGTTAAAAGAGTTGGTTACAGGGCGTGGTTGTTTGTGCGAAGTCGGTGATTTTAAAGGGTTGGCTTATGGGCTTGATCAAGCGTTAAATAAATCAAGCCGATCTGTAGCTATGAAAGTAGCAGCAAAGCAATATTGCGATACTGAAATCAGTATAGAATCTATGGTTAATCAATACATAGAAATCTATAAGGAATTGGGTGATGAAAAAACAGCTTAGTGTTGTAATTATTACTAAGAATGAATCAGAGAATATTGAGGCTTGTCTCAAGTCGGTGCAGTGGGCTGATGAAATTATCATTATTGATTCAGGAAGCACTGATGAAACAGAAGAAATTTGTAGAAAATACACCGATAACTTTTATATTAAAGATTGGCCTGGTTTTGGTTTACAAAAACAGAGAGTATTGGACTTGGCTAGTTGTGACTGGGTGTTGTCAGTTGATGCGGATGAGCGAGTATCGACTGAATTAAAACATGAAATTTTAAACTTAATAAATAGCAGTACAAATGAGGTTAACGGATATCTTGTTCCGAGACTGTCGGAATATCTTGGAAAGAAGATTTATCATGCAGGTTGGTATCCAGATTATGTGTTGAGACTGGCTAAAAATGGCCGATGTCATTTCACTAAAGACCTAGTTCATGAAAGGATGGTTGTTGACGGGGTAGTTGGAAAGATAAAAATACCTTTAACACATTATCCTTATCGTAGTGTTAGTCATCATTTTCAAAAATTAAATGAATATTCGACTTTGTCAGCAGAAAAGATGTTTCTGCAAGGGAGGGAGGTGACGTGGGTTGGGCTGATATTTAAGTCTATGTTTGCCTTTTTTAGGGCTTATATGCTGCGGCGAGGAATATTGGATGGTTGGTCAGGGTTGGTTGTTTCCATTTCTACATCTGTGTCAGTTTATATGAAGTATTTAAAATTAATGGAGCTTCAGAAAAATAGCTAACCTAATTCCCGTCCATAAACAGCAATTTTCGACCATGCCAAAAAGCATACCTGTCCTGGGAATCATAAATGAATATCCTGCGCGGTAGCCAAGCTTAATTAATGACCAGCCATCGGCATTTTTCTGAAAAATACATTTTTTTGGTCGCAACTTTCCTGCGAAATATAAATTACCTTTAAAAAAGTGACTGTTAGATTAAGAGGCAGGTATTCTCGCCATCTTCACTAAGTTGTGTGTCATTACAGATGACCAGACATTTGTTTTAAAATGTTCTAGATCTTTCCAATTACAGGGAGACAAGCCAAAGCATCGTTTCAATTATGATATACCCGCTTCAATTCCAGCCCTGAAATTCCTGAATTTTATATGCCAAGGGCTTTTCACCATATCAAACATCTCTAACCCTCTTTTCTTATGGAAGGCAATATCATTAATATTTCGTTGTTTGGCAGTTTCCAGATTTTCTTTGCTGGCATAACAATCATCCGCTGTAGCTTGTCTTACCATAATTCTCAATATGTCGATCAACCATGGGGATAAACTGATCGGAATCAGCGGGGTTACCCGATTCAATGACAACACTCAGTACCATGCCGCTGCGACCCGTACTAAAATTCAGCTTGTGTCCATATGTAATCCCCCTCGAAAAATAAATGCTCTCAATTGTTAGGCTGATAGTCATCATCATATTGCTAAGGATATACTTCCTGAATTGGCTTCAGAAAGGCTTTCAAAGGTACATATTGTGATTAGTAATTTTAAGATCTTTATACTCGGTAGTCATCATGGAATGCTAGGGAAATACGTTTAAGAATACCTTGGTGAATATACTTATCGATTAAATAGGCGTTTCTGGGAAGCTGAAATTCCGAACCGACTATTAAGGTTAGCTGTAAATCATAGGTCTGTTAATTTTCAACCTGTGTATTGTTCATAGCTATTTAAAAATTTAACAAGGTCTTGGCATAAGTTGTATTGGTTGACTGGATAAAACTATTGCTCCATAGTTTAATAGAAATGGGTGTGGTGAATTTCATAATGGAATAAATGCATTGGTTCGTTTTTCAGGTAGAAAAATGAGGGCCTAATTTAAGCAGATAAGGAAAATGATCATCTGTATAGAAATAACCACTTGACGGTTTCCAAAAATGCTGTAGAATGCGCCCTTCTTTCAACGTTGTTACAACATTGAAACCGCAGGAAGCGGGGAGTTATTTGGAGGGAGGCTTTTTTCTTGGTCGATGATTTATTTTTTTTGATTGAGATTTTAAAAAAAGTTTTTCTGAAAAATAAAGTTTGACAAAAGGATGTGAGGTTGTATAATGGCCAGCTCTTCGGGGTTGATTGTTAGCTACCGAAACACTTCAGGATGAAGTGGTGATTATTTTGGTTTTGTTTCTTT
>DAOWHF010000165.1:0-2404 GCA_030641565.1 Methylomarinum sp. | reverse complement strand
TTTCTAACAAAATTACGACAAAAAGGCTTTGCTTTTGCGTTGGATGATTTTGGTAGCGGTTATAATTCTTTTCATTATCTAAGAGAATTACATTTTGAATACGTTAAAATTGATGGCGCATTCATTGCTAATATTCTGGAGTCAAAAATTGACCTGGCATTGGTTGAAACATTGAATAACCTATGTCAGCAACTGGACATGAAAACACTGGCAGAGTTTGTTGAATCTGAAGAAATAATGAATAAACTGCAAGAAATGGGGATAGATTATGCGCAGGGTTTTCATCTGGGACTGCCGAGAGAAAAATTTATTTAATCATGTTAGATTGATTTAATAGTGGCTGAAAGCTATAATTCCACGACTATTTAGTATGGGTTTAGTAATGGCAGAGAAATCTGGCTATTCAACTGTTAAAAAGATTCTGATTTTACAAGCCTTGGTTGTGGTTATTACAAGCACAGGTTTTTTAATTTTAGGTACAGTGAGTATGGCTACATCATCAGTTGCGGGTGGCTTAACCGCTTTTTTACCCAACCTATATTTTGCTTATCGAATGTCCTTAGTAAAAGGTAATAGTGCAAAAAAAATTGTACGTTCCTTTTATAGTGGCGAATCAAGAAAGATCTTGATGACATGCGTGTTATTTGCAATAGCCTTTCAGGTTCCGAATATTCAATTCTTTCCTTTAATGGTGTGCTTTGTAGCCGTATTATCAGTTTTTTGGCTTGCGCTAATATTATTTGCGCATGAATTTGAATTTAAAAGTGTGAGAAAAGATGGCTAGTGAAGGCGGTTCTACAGGGTATATTGTTCACCATTTGACACCATTGTCAGTAGGCGAAGGATTTTGGACAGTACATTTAGATACCTTGTTTTTTTCAGCAGCATTAGGTGCATTGTTTCTATGGTTTTTTAGATCTGTCGCAGTTAGTGCGACAACAGGTGTGCCTGGGCCGATGCAAAACTTTGCTGAAATGATTATAGAATTTGTTGATCAGCAGGTGAAAGATACCTTTCATGGTGATAGCAAATTAATCGCACCTTTGGCATTGACCATTTTTTGTTGGGTTCTATTATGGAACACCATGGATTTACTCCCAGTTGATTTATTATCATTAATCAGCTCATTAATGGGTATTGAATACTTACGTGTTGTACCTAGTACCGATTTGAATGCAACATTTGCATTATCAATTAGTGTGTTTTTATTAATTATTTTTTATAGTATCAAAATTAAAGGTGTTTTTGGTTTTGCAAAAGAACTGACTTGTACGCCTTTTGGCCCATGGATGATGCCATTTAACTTGTTATTGAAAATTGTTGAAGAGATTGCAAAGCCTATTTCTTTAGCATTACGACTATTCGGTAACTTATACGCCGGTGAGCTTATCTTTATCCTGATTGCATTATTGCCTGCATTTTTGCAACCAGTATTGAGCTTTCCCTGGGCGATTTTTCACTTATTAATTATTGTGTTACAAGCCTTTATATTTATGGTTCTTACCATTGTTTATTTGAGCATGGCGCACGAAGATCACTAATTTTTTAACTTTATTTTAATATTATTTTTGGAGGTTTTATGGAAATGGCAGCTTTAATTGCAGATGTACAAGGCTTAACGTCTATCGCTGTAGGTATTATCTTGGGTATGGGTGCTGTTGGTACAGCGATTGGTTTTGGTTTGTTAGGTGGTAAGTTCCTTGAAGGTGCTGCACGTCAACCAGAATTAGTACCAATGCTACAAGTTAAAATGTTCATCGTTGCGGGTCTATTGGATGCGGTAACAATGATTGGTGTTGGTATGGCATTATTCTTCACTTTTGCTAACCCATTCTTAACTGCAGTTACTTCAGCAGCTGGTTAAGTTAGTTATCTTTTTTAATAGCAATAAGGGGAACAAACCGTGAGTATCAATGCTACTCTGATCGGTCAAATGATCACATTTACACTGCTAGTATGGTTTACCATGCAGTATGTGTGGCCACCACTAATTGAAGCCCTGGAAGAGCGTAAAAAGAAGATTGCTGAGGGACTTGCTGCCGCTGAAAAAGGTCAGGAAGATATTAAATTAGCTGAGGAAAAAGCGAAACAATATCTGAGAGATGCAAAAGCAGAGTCTGCAAATATTATTGCTCTTGCACAAAAACGTGCTAACGAAGTTGTTGAAGAATCAAAAGATAACGCCAAAGTGGAAGGTGAAAAAATCATTGAATCGGCAAAAGCGCAAATCGAGCAAGAAATGCAGCAAGCTAAAGAGAACTTGCGTAAAGAGGTTTCTTCATTAGCCTTGAAAGCAGCTGAACAGATTTTGCAACAGGAAGTTGATAAAGCAAAACATAAGGATATTATCAGCAAAGTATCTGAGCAGTTAGGATAAGTATAATGAGTGAATTATCAACACTGG
>DAOWHF010000142.1:0-2502 GCA_030641565.1 Methylomarinum sp. | reverse complement strand
ATAGCGCAAAGATATTCATGGCAATGCTTCGATCCAGCGTGAATATCCAGCTTATGGTTGTTGATAGCGACAAGCTGGTGGGGGTAATTTCATTAACCGATCTTAGGGAATATCTGATTCTCAAAATGGATTTGGAACCAACGTCGAATTGAACTGGGCTATGACTGATATCCCCCCCCCTGGTTTACCAGTCCACCGGTTCTTCGCTCAGGTAGCGTTTATTTTGTATGATCTTCATGCTGGCGCGCGATACTGTATACAGTACGCACCACCTCATCACCGGACAATGGTGAGCGGCAGCGTACCCGGTTCTAGCACAACTCCTCCTGCGCCACCTCTGTGTCCACACCATGCCAGAGCAAATGGCCTGTAAGTGATGCAATAGTGGTGTTGCGATTCCCTTCCCGCGTACCCTCTTTCTCCAGCAGGACATTCGTACTCGTCATCTTCAGGTTTATAGACAGAATCACGCTTACCGACTAAACAGACTTCATTCATAAGAAAGGACGGCTAGGATATGTGGGAGAAGACATTTGAATTAATCGAATAACTGAGAATTAAACCACTGGCTAATTTTGGAGGCAGATTGTAGTTTAGTTGTTTGATTCAATTGCGTGTGAATGGGAATAAAATCAAGGACTGGGACTCTTGGCAACAGTTCTGCCAAACGTGTACTTAAATAATGTTTAACGCTGACAAGCTCTGATGACTCAATTTTGTTGTAAACTAAAGCAATGTTTTTAATTCCTCCTTGCTGCATAAAATTAACAGCTAAAATCGTATCGTCTATGGCTGACCCAATGCCTGGTTTGCCGATAAAAAGCACGGGAGCAGCTAATGAACGAGCTATATCAACATTAGATACACCAACCACACTACCCGTACTTGGACCTCCAATCCCATCGATAATTACTATCGCTTTGTTTTCGCTAATTTGCGATATTTCCGCTAATATTTCTTTCAACAAGCTGTCTGACGTTTTGCTTAAACCATCAATGAAATTTTTGGTAAAGCCTTTGGTAAACACTAAACTGCCAATGCTTTGATGGGCAATATGGTTGTTCTCACAAAACACGCTCACTGCTTGCTTTTCAATACATTGAGTTATAGGCTTGATATAAGCCAATTGCTCAGGTTGATAACCATCGGACAATAATTGCAATAATAAGCCTTCACATAAGGTTGTTTTCCCTATATTCGATGACGAACCCATCATATAAAAATATTTTGTTTTCATAATCCGTGCGCATAATTAAAGCTTATTCGGTTAACAAGTGCTTTCCTTCATTTTAACTAATCTTGATCTCTGCTGCTGTTTTACATAATGATTAACCGAAATATCTGAATGAATAATATGTTTACCCCATTCATTAACAAAATCCTGAATCTCTTTTGTCTCCCATTTATCATCATTAATTCTATGGTCCATTTGAACTAATTTTTTCAGCATACAAGCATGTTCCTTTTCATGTGATTGATAATCAAGATAATTCATCTTTTTCATTAAAGCTTCTTCCTCACTAAAATGCTCTTTGACATGCATGTAAATCAGTTTGATATTGTGTAGTAATTCTTTTTTGGCAGAGGATGAGAGCAGCCTTTCAGCCAAGATAAATAAGTTTTTATGTTGGCTATCCATTAAGGCATCATCCGTTTCATAGTATTTTTGCCAAACAAAATGACTCATACTGCCTAAAGCAGGTTTGATATTTAAACCATCTTTTTGACGATGCAGAGCAATATTTTCCGGTGTTTTTTTATCACTGATTTTGTAAACAAAGTTTTTTCTTGCCTGGTGATATGCCTCATTACCATAAAAATTAGCATGCATTTGAGTCAATTCAAATTGTCGATATGAGGCGAGTGCTTTTGTTGCCTCATCAAAACAACGGGTTTCAGCTTTTTCTTTTAATGTTTTTTGTAACAAGTCTTTATCTGCAACATAGGTATTAGCTAAATGTGTTATTTGAGCAGTGAATATTTTATGATTTCTATCTAATACTTTATCGATTAATCCCATATGCCATGCCTTTTTGGCACTAACAGGCAATCTTTGTTCTTCGGTTAAAATCGCTGCCATTTTTTCACCAACTCGTTTCGGTAATAAATACGTCCAATATTCAGAACCAAAAAGCTGACCCATATTCTTATAATGCGGATTTAAAATGACACCTTCTCTAACGAACACCTTATCTGTTGCCAAAGCAAGTATCGCACCACCTGCCCCCGCACTACCTGCAACTGCAGAAATCGTCACTTTATCGAGAGTGTTAATTATTTGCAGAATAATGTCATCAATCGCATTAATATTAAGCCATGATTCTGCTGCCGGGTCGTCAGCAACTTCTATATGATTAAGATGAATCCCATTTGACCAGCACTCCTCTCCGCCCATTATTACAATCACATCGATATCTAGAGTGGTGACGTGTTGATAAACAGAAAGTAACTGCTGGCATTGTTCTGTACTCATACCACCATTGTGAAAGGGCGAATAGATGT
>DAOWHF010000121.1:0-9722 GCA_030641565.1 Methylomarinum sp. | reverse complement strand
AATGAGAGTATCTGTAATGTAGCGATAAGGGGGGATCACTAGGTTAGTCGGTGCTGGTACAGATCGGTATACGCGACCTGCTAAATCAAAGCCAGAGCCATGACAGGGGCAGAAAAATCCACCTTTCCAATTTTCACCAAGATCAGCTGGGGCAATTTCAGGTCTAAACGTTGGGGAGCAGCCTAAGTGTGTGCAAAGTCCAACTGCAACAAAAATTTCAGGCTTAATTGAGCGTAGATTGTCGCTGACATATTCAGGTTGTTCAGATTCTAGTGATGTTGGGTCAGCAAGCTTCTTGGTATCTTTTTCTAAATTATCAAGTACTTCAGGGGTTCTAGATAACACCCAAACCGGTTTTCCTCTCCATGCTACACGAATTAGCTGACCGGGCTCTATTTTGCTGATATCAACTTCTACAGGTGCTCCCGCTGCCATTGCTTTTGCGCTGGGTTGCATTTGTGAAAGAAAAGGAACAGCCAGATATCCTGTACCAACCGCACCAACAACAGAAAGGGCAGTGGTCAGAAACTGGCGTTTGGATTTATCGACGACTTCATTAGCCATGTATAACGCTCCTGGTTATGATGATGCATTTCTTAATACATCAATTATTGTATTTATAGAACCAATATACCATTACAGCTTACCTTTTTTGAAGCTGTTATTGATGTATTGTGTCCATTTCATGGGTAGAGCAAGGTGTTTTTTTATAAAAGCTGTGGATTAAAGTGTTTGAAATAAACTCAATTCATAGCTTTTTTTTATCTAACATGTTGTATTTTACAAATTAATGTGAATTTATAATTGCCGATAAGGCATTAATAAATGCTTTGTTTTCTTCCGGTTTGCCTATTGTTACGCGTAGACAATCAATTAACAACCCACCTTGAGGTGATAGGTTTTTAATTAAAATACCGTGTTTTTTTAATTGCTCAAAAATTATGCTTGCTTGGTTTTGTTTGGTTTTGAAAAGAATAAAGTTAGCCGCACTTGGATAAACGGTAATTCCGGGTAATGCCTTTAGTTGCTCTGAAACAAGTGATCTATCTTTGCAGATTTGCTGGGTTTGTTGTTCAAATAGATCGGGTTTTTTTAAGGCAAAATCAGCTGTCATTTGAGTGAGGGTGTTAATGTTATAAGGTAGCCTTATTTTATTAAGCTGCTCAATAATAGCTTTATCTCCTGCAATAAAACCAAGACGTAGACCTGCAAGCCCTAGCTTGGATACGGTACGCATCACCAGTAAATTGGGATGTTTAGGTAGCTTGTCTATAAAGCTGGCATCTGCAAAAGGTGCGTAGGCCTCATCAATAATAACCAGTCCATTAGCCGTATTAATAATGGCTTCCATGTCTTGCTCATTAAACAAGTTAGCGGTTGGATTATTAGGGTAAGCTAAAAAAATGACAGCAGGCTGCGTTTTTTTAATGGTGTTAAGCATTGCTGCTATATCTAGCTCAAAGGTATTTTTCAGAAGAGGAATGCTTTGGTAATTAAGGCCAAGACTTAGGGCGACTTGTTGGTACATAACAAAGCCTGGGCTGGGTGCTAAAACACAGGCGTTTGAAGGTAATGCCATTAGTAAAAGCTGGATGATCTCATCAGAGCCATTGCCTAATAAAATCTCACTTTGTTCAGGGATTTTGTTGGTTTTTCTTATGGTGGCAGCAAGTTGCCTGGCTTCCGGGTCTGGGTAACGATTAATTGGGCTGTCTTTTATTTCTGCAAGCCATTGTTCTTTAATGGCTTCAGGCCATGAATAAGGGTTTTCCATCGCATCTAATTTAATGAAGTCTTTGGCTTCAGCCACTTTATAAGCAGACATATTGAGGATTTCTTTGCGGAAAAGTGTTGAAGCGAGGTTTTTAGTCATGCGATAGGGATATGATTGAAGAGTAATATGCTCAAGTACTGTATATATTCAATGGGCGAAGTGTTAGTCTGCCCATTAAATATATAAATAGCGTTATTTAATTCGATATTCAGCTGATCGTGCATGTGCGGTAAGGCTTTCGCCTCTCGCTAAGACAGATGCTGTTCTTCCGAGTGTATCTGCCCCTTTTTCGGAGCAGTTGATGATACTAGAGCGTTTTTGAAAGTCATAAACACCTAAGGGAGATGAATAGCGTGCAGTGCTTGATGTGGGTAATACATGATTAGGCCCTGCGCAGTAATCACCCAGTGCTTCAGCAGTATAGCGCCCCATAAAGATGGCGCCAGCATGGCGTATATGTTCGTTAAGTGCTTCTGGATCTTCAACAGAAAGTTCCAGATGTTCAGGTGCAATGATATTGGCGACTTCAGTTGCGCGAATAAGAGAATCAACTTTAATTAAAGCACCGCGGGCAGTGAGTGATGCTTTAATAATGTCTTTGCGTTCCATTTCAGGAAGCAACTTGTTAATACTTTGCTCAACTTGGTTTAGGTAATCGTCATCATCTGAGATCAAAATGGCTTGGGCATTTTCATCATGTTCAGCTTGCGAAAATAAATCCATGGCAATCCAGTCAGGATTGGTTTTGCCATCGCAGATAATTAAAATTTCTGAAGGACCCGCAATCATATCGATACCAACTTGCCCAAAAACTAATTTTTTTGCAGTTGCCACATAAATATTGCCAGGGCCAACGATTTTATTAACCGCTGGAATGGTTTTTGTGCCATAAGCCAGTGCGGCCACAGCTTGTGCGCCGCCAATTGTAAATACGCGATCTACCCCTGCGATATAGGCTGCTGCTAAGACTAATTGGTTGGTTTCACCTTGTGGTGTGGGAACGACCATTATTAACTCGCCAACACCAGCGACTTTGGCTGGAATTGCATTCATTAATACAGAAGAAGGGTAGGCAGCTTTACCACCAGGAACGTAAAGCCCTGCTTTGTCTAAAGCCGTTATTTTTTGCCCTAAAACAGTGCCGTCATCTTCGGTATATTGCCAAGATTGCATTTTTTGTTCTTCGGCATAGGCTCTGACACGATTAGCCGCTGTTTGTAATGCATGCGCCTTTTCTGCTGACAAGCTATCCCACGCTTGCTTTAGCTCACTTAATGGCAGTTCAATATCGGAGGCTTTTTTGAAAGATGTATGATCAAATTGATTGGTGTACTCAATGACTGCTTTATCACCATCTCGTCTAACTTTGGATATGATATCGATAACTTGCTTGTGAACTTCAAGGTTATCCGCTTCATTCCAAGCAAGTAGGGTATTTAATTGGTCGTTAAAATCGGTTGTAGTACTATCAAGTCGAGTGATTTTTAAAGCAGTCATAGGAGGATTGTTATTGGCGTTTTGCTAAAGTTTTTTCAAATTGGTCTAACAGTGTTTGAATAGCCTGATGTTTCATTTTCATTGATGCTTTATTAACCACAAGGCGCGAGCTGATATGGGTAATCAGTTCTTTAGGTTCAAGACCATTGGCTTTAAGAGTGTTGCCGGTGTCAACCACGTCGACAATGCAGTCAGCCAGTCCAACCAGTGGTGCTAATTCCATTGCGCCATAAAGCTTAATGATTTCAGCTTGTACGCCTATATCTGCAAAATAGCGCTGAGCTGTTTTTACATATTTAGTCGCAACTCTGATTCTGCCTTCTATTTTTGGTGCATTGACGGGGGTCGCCGTCATCAGTCTACATTTTGCAATACCCAAATCCAGTGGTTCGTATAAGCTTTCGGCACCATGTTCTAATAAAACATCTTTGCCCGCAATACCCATGTCTGCCGCACCATATTCAACAAAAGTCGGGACGTCTGTTGCTCTAATGATGACGAGTTGAACGTCATCTCTAGTGGTGCGTAAAATTAGTTTTCGGCTCGTCTTAGGGTTATCAATGGGAACGATGCCCGCTTCTTCTAATAAAGGAAGGGCATCATCGTAGATACGGCCTTTTGATACAGCAATTGTTAACATGTTAAAACCTTATCGTGGAATGCGTCGAATAGTTGCGCCAAGTTGAGATAGTTTTTCTTCAATGTGATCGTAACCACGATCAATGTGATAAATCCGGTCAACTAAAGTGTCTCCTTTTGCAACTAAGCCTGCCAGAACCAAACTGGCTGAGGCGCGAAGGTCGGTAGCCATAACAGGCGCACCAGTTAATTGTTTTATTCCTGTGCATATCGCAGTATTCGACTCAAGTTGGATGTTGGCCCCCATGCGTTGCATTTCCTGAACATGCATGAAACGATTTTCGAATACGGTTTCAGTGATAATACCTACACCTTCAGCAATGGTATTCATGGCTGTAAATTGCGCCTGCATATCAGTAGGAAATGCGGGGTAAGGAGCTGTACGAACAGAGACCGATTTTGGTAGCTTGCCATGCATGTCCAGAGAAATCCAGTCTTCACCTGTCTCAATATCTGCACCGGCTTCTGTTAGTTTTTCTAAAACAGCGTCAAGTGTGTCTGGGCGAGTATCTTTTAGTTTTACTTTGCCGCGAGTAATTGCGGCTGCAACTAAATAAGTGCCTGTTTCAATACGGTCAGGAAGAATGTCGTAATGAATATCTTTCTCAGCAAGTTTTTCTACGCCTTCAATGATCAGTGTATCAGTATCTATACCACTAATTTTTGCACCCATTGCATTTAGAAAGTGAGCCAGGTCAGATACTTCTGGTTCTTTGGCTGCATTTTCTATAATGGTTGTGCCTTCCGCTAGCGTGGCAGCCATTAATAGATTTTCTGTGCCTGTGACAGTGACCTTGTCAAGCACTAGACGGCAACCTTTTAAGCGGTCTACTTTCGCATGAATGTAGCCAGCTTCTACTTGAATATCAGCACCCATTTTGATTAGAGAATCAATATGGATGTCGACAGGGCGAGTACCAATAGCACAGCCACCCGGTAAAGAAACATGAGCTTTACCAAAGCGGGCCAGTAAGGGGCCGAGCACCAAAATGGAAGCACGCATGGTTCTAACTAGTTCGTAGGGCGCTTCATATTTTGTAATAGTGTTGGAGTTTACTTCGATGTTCATTTTTTCATCGATAGTAAGCTGAATTCCCATTTGTCCTAAAAGTTGCATGGTGGTTGTAATATCATGCAAATGTGGAATATTACCTATGCTTACGGACTCTTCACTAAGAAGAGTGGCGGCTAAGATAGGTAGGGCGGCATTTTTTGCTCCAGAGATTCTAAGTTCTCCAGAAAGTTGAGCGCCACCTGTAATGATCAGTTTATCCATAGGGCTTTAGTCTAACCTTTAGTAATGTCCCATGTTAGGAACAAGTAAGTTTGGTTGTTCTATTTTAATAGAACAATATGAGCGAGTGGTATGTTGCATCGCTCAACGTATGTTTTGTCTTTAAATCAGCTTATTTCTTTTTCTATATCTAAGCCACTAAGGTTGGCAAGTGTTAATAGTTGCTGTGGAATATTTTTTAACACTAACTGAGTACCATAGAGTTTACTCTGTTTTATCCATTCGACGATAAGAGCTAAGCCAGCACTATCAGCTGAATTAACACCGCCCAAATCGATGTTTATTTTTTTTCCCGATTTAAAAAATCCAAATAATTTCATGGTGTTTTTATTTAGCGTAAAAAAAGTTAAGTCCCCTTCAATAAAATAATTTTCATCATTTTGTTTGTTGATGTTAAATGATGGCATTATTCATCTGCCGCATCTTTAAATAAAAACTGCCCGATCACTTCTTCTAATACGATAGCTGATTGGGTGATGTCAATTGCACCATTGGCTTCTATAAAATCTTCTGAGCCACCAGGCTCAAGACTGACATATTGTTCGCCCAATAAGCCGGCAGTAAAAATGCTGGCTGAAGTATCATCGGGTAAATTATATTGAGATTCAATATCCATTTTTACAATGGATTCATAGCTTTCTGTATCAATTGATATATTGGAAACTCTGCCAATACGGACACCTGCTAGCGAAACCGGTGATTTAACTTTTAGCCCACCCGAATTTTCAAAACGCGCGGATATGCTATAAACATTATTGTTAGAAAAAGCACTGAGGTTGCTTATTTGCATTGCCATAAAGAAAAGTGCGGCAATGCCACTGGCAACAAAAAGACCAACCAGTGTGTCCTGTGTTTTAGTATTCTGCATGTTAAATATCTCCAAACATGAGTGCGGTCAAGATGAAATCAAGACCAAGGATAGTAAAAGCGGAATTGACAACAGTACGTGTTGTTGCACGACTGACGCCTTCAGAAGTAGGTATGGCATCATAACCTTCAAATAATGCAATCCATGAGACGGCAAAGCCAAAAATGATACTTTTAATGATGCCATTAAGAATGTCATCTTGAAAATCAAGGTTTGCTTGCATTTGTGACCAGTAAGATCCGTCATCAACGCCTAGCATGCTAACACCGATCATGTGACCGCCAAGCACCCCTATGGCGCTAAATAAAGCAGCAAGTAGCGGCATGACAAGAAAGCCAGCAAAGAACCGAGGGGCTATGATGCGTTTTATCGGGTCTATAGCCATCATTTCCATGCCTGACAGCTGCTCAGTCGCTTTCATTAGTCCGATTTCTGCTGTTAAGGCAGAGCCTGCGCGTCCAGCAAAAAGTAAAGCGGCAACCACCGGCCCTAGCTCTCTGACTAGCGAGGCTGCAACCATTACACCTAAAGTTTCCTCGGCACCAAAATCAGATAATATATGAAAGCCCTGGAAGCCTAATACCATGCCGACAAAGAGTCCGGAAATGGTAATAATTAAGAAAGACAGTACACCGACAGAATAAAGCTGATTGAGCAACAGTCTGGGGCGAGGCAATATCGAAAGGGTACCTGCTAGTGTTTGTAGCAGGAAAAAAGAACCTCGACCTAGTTTTTCAAAACTAGATGAGGTGGTGTGGCCTAATTTTTGAAAAAAATACATCATTAATTAAATAGATCTTTATGATAATCGGCTGCCGGATAGTGGAAGTGTACTGGACCGTCTGAGTCACCATTCATGAACTGCTGAACCCATTCGGAGTCCAGTGTTTGTATTTGTTCCGGTGTGCCGTGACCAACAATTTTTCCTTCAGATAATATATAAATGTAATCTGCAATACTTGCTGTTTCTTTCACATCATGTGAAACAATAATGCTGGTTAATCCTAATGCGTTGTTTAATTCTTTAATCAGTTTGACCAGCGTGCCTAATGAAATGGGGTCTTGTCCAGTGAAAGGCTCGTCATACATGATCATCATCGGGTCAAGTGCAATAGCTCTAGCCAAAGCAACGCGTCTTGCCATGCCACCTGATAACTCATTAGGCATAAGGTCTCTGGCGCCTCGTAAACCGACGGCATGTAATTTCATTAACACCAAGGTTCGAATCATCGATTCGTTCAATGCAGTGTGTTCTCTTAAAGGCAGTGCAACATTATCGAAAACATTTATATCGGTAAGTAATGCACCACTTTGAAAAAGCATCCCCATGCGTTTTCTAAGAGTGTATAAATCAGCGCGTTTCAATTGGTGAACGTTTTGACCATTAATAGTGATACTCCCATGGTCTGGGTATAGTTGACCACCAATGAGTTTTAGTAATGTTGTCTTTCCTGTTCCACTGGGGCCCATGATAGCCGTCACTTTGCCTCGGGGAATTGTAAGAGAAATATCATTAAATATTTTTCTGCTTCCACGGGAAAAGCTAAGCTTGTCTATAGAAATAATATCAGTGTCAGAATTTACGCTGTTATCCATGCGCCTTTATGTTTTTTATAGGGTAACTGAGTATTCTCTCTGAGATCTATAGTTTAAGTCAATCTATTGTCGGTAAAATCATTTGATTAAAAGGCTTTTGGTGGAGATGAAGTAAAAATGGCATAATGCCCGTAATTAAATCTTATTAAAAATATTATATGTTAGTTAATTTTGTTGCCTTGGTAATTGGCTTGATTGTGTTAGTGATTGCTGCTGATAAGTTTGTGGTTGGTACTGCGTCAATTGCACGTAAACAGGGTGTTTCTCCTTTGTTAATTGGTTTGACCATTGTTGGGTTGGGGACATCGGCCCCAGAGATACTGGTTTCTGTTATCGCCTCAATGCAAGGCAATGCAGGTTTAGCAGTGGGTAATGCATTAGGATCTAACGTTGCTAATATAGGATTGATATTAGGGGTTACAGCACTTATCTCACCATTATCATTTAGCTCTGGCATACTCAGACGTGAATTGCCTATTTTGATGATAGTGAGTTTGATTTGTTACTTTATGGCATTTGATGGGCTAGACATGGTCGATGGGCTGTTAATGTTATTCATGTTGCTTACATTTTTACTTTGGCTTATTCAATCTGCTAAGAAACAGCAAAACATAGAATCACCCGCTGATCCGTTGGAGGAAGAGTTGATCGCTGAAATGGCCGAAGATATCTCTACTCAAAAAGCATGGTGGTTTTTTTTACTGGGATTAGTAGGTTTATTAGTCAGTTCTCGTTTATTAGTCTGGGCTGCGGTTAATATTGCTGAATCTTTTGGTGTTAGTGATTTGGTGATAGGGTTAACGGTTGTTGCATTGGGAACCAGTTTGCCAGAATTAGCCGCCTCTATCAGCAGTGTGTTGAAAAAAGAAGATGATTTAGCGGTGGGTAATATTATCGGATCCAATATGTATAACTTATTGGCTGTATATTCATTGCCTGGATTAATTGCGCCTGGTGCGGTAGCTGAAAGCGTGATTCCTCGTGATTTCCCTGTGATGTTAGGGTTTACAGGGGTTTTATTTATTTTAGGATACGGTTTGACTAAAGCTGGACACATTAACCGCTGGGAAGGGGGCGGATTGCTTTTAGCCTTCTGTGGATATCAATGGGTTATTTACCAGAGTGTTGTTAGTTAATTAAATATGAATGCACATGATCAAAATTTAAAAACTTTGGCTTTAGCCGTTATAAAAGCTGAAACAGAGGCTGTTTCCGCCTTGGCAAATAAAATCAATGATGACTTTGTTCAAGCTTGTCATTTAATGCTTAATTGTAAAGGTCGTGTAGTTGTAACAGGAATGGGCAAATCGGGGCATATAGCTGGAAAAATTGCAGCCACATTGGCTAGTACAGGTACACCTGCATTTTTTGTACATCCAGGAGAAGCCAGTCACGGTGACTTGGGTATGATTACTCAGCATGATGTGGTATTGGCATTGTCTAATTCGGGTGAAACAGGCGAGGTATTAACGATTTTGCCAATTATTAAGCGTATTGATGTGCCGTTTATTGCCATGACAGGAAATCCTGCGTCATCCTTAGCGAAATTTGCTACAGTTCATATTGATGTTGCAGTCGAGCAAGAGGCTTGTCCTCTAGGGCTTGCTCCGACATCTAGTACCACCGCTGCACTGGTTATGGGTGACGCTTTGGCTGTTTCCATGCTAGAAGCGAAAGGATTTACCCGAGATGATTTTGCTTTATCTCATCCTGGAGGGAGTTTAGGTAAACGATTGTTGCTGATGGTTGCTGATATTATGCATTCGGGGATGGAAGTCCCTTCAGTTACTGAGGATGCCTTTGTTTGTGATGCTTTACTGGAAATGACCGAAAAGAAATTAGGCATGACTGCAGTGGTTGATTCGGGAAATCATGTGATTGGCGTTTTCACTGATGGTGATTTGAGACGCATGTTAGAAAAAAATTTAGACATACATACAGCAAAAATAGCTGAGGTTATGACGGTATCTTGTGCGGCTATCAAATCAGATATTTTGGCCGCAGAAGCAATGAAAATAATGCAACAAAAAAAGATAAATGCATTATTAATTGTT
>DAOWHF010000114.1:0-4883 GCA_030641565.1 Methylomarinum sp. | reverse complement strand
ATTTTATAAGGAAATGCTCGAGCAGAAGAATCCGTCCCACCTTGATTAATGACTCGTACTTGTTGAGGATAAATCCCTTGAAACCCGCCAACCATTACCGCAACCAAAGGATCTCTAACATACTTGGACAAGCCTTTTTCAATTGCACGAGCAAGCTCCGACGGTGTTTTACCTGATGCCATTAAATCATCAAGTAATGGTGTATTTATTTTTCCATCCGGTCTTACCGTAACACCTCTCGATATATCTGGATTATCCCAGACAAAAATCTCAATCGAATCACCTGGTCCAATAATATAGGTATAGTCAGAAGGTAATTCCGTTGTACTATCCAGTGGTGGGTAGCTACAACCCATCAGATATAACATGGATAGCATAATCACCATCCCTCTAACTCTAACCATACTAATCTCCAAATTTAAAAAATATTGTACAACTTTACTTCACTTTAATGGATCAAATCCACATTATAGTAGAGTCTAGTAAAATTGCGCATTATTTAAGCTCTGCAAGTAATTCTTCAGTCATTTTTCTTTCAGGGTAAACCTTTCCTTTTCCAAGCTGAATAGCCTGCTTTAGCTCTGAAATTGCAGCCAATTTATCACCCAATTTATGATACCCTACAGCCAAATGATATCTAAACACAGGAATATCAGGCGCAATAAAAATAACCTTATTGAACGCAGTCATGGCGGTATCCATATCCCCATTTTTTAATTGAGCCCAGCCATAAGTATCCAGAAAGTAGGGATTCAAAGATTGCTTAAAAATCTCAGACAATTGTAATGCATTTTTGACATGATCAGCATCACCATAAAAATCAAGATATATTATCGCTAGATTATTTTTTGCAACATGATGCCTGGAATTAATTGAAAGTATCTTTTTATATTGCTCAATAGCCTTATCAAAGGCCTTACCTCGCTCATAATATGCCGCTAACTGCATTAACAAGCCCATATTGTTTGGGGCACTATTCAGCCCATCAACATAGGCTTTATATTCAGCATCCTTATCACCTACAATTGCATACAGTCTTCCTAGTTCAGCATAAAGCAGGCCATGGTTTATGCTATTATTTTCTAAGGATTTCCTTATAAACCCAATGGCTTTTTTATAACGTTTAGAACGCCCCATAATCTGGCTTTTCAATAAATAAGCAGCGATCATATTTGGGTGTTTTTTAATAAATCCATCCAGATAATCATTCATTTTCAATTGCTGCTTTAACACTAAATAACATTCAGCCATGTCAACCAAAGCATACTTAACCCAAGGCGATTTTTCTAACAACTCAGCATACGAATTAATTGCTTTGCCACATTCATTTTTCTTGTAATGCACTTTGGCCCTTAAATACACAGATAACACATCTCCATTTTTATGACTTCCAACTCTATCAATATATTTATCAACATTCTTCCATTGCTTTTTATCACCGTACAACTCAACCAATTGAGTCAAAATATTCAATTGAGATGGCAAATACCTTAATGCTCTCTCTAAAAGCTCTATGGCGTAATCAACATGCTGTTCACGCACTTCTTTGCTAACAATATAATTGAGTGCAACCAAATTCTTAGGACTTATTTTTAAAGCCTCTTTATAATTAATATAAGCCTTATCTAAATCACCTTGAACCAGGTAAATTGAACCCAGTAATGATAAAGCTTGATCCATACGAGGCTTTTGCCAAAGTATTGCTTCTACTACTGTCTTCGCATCACTATATTGTTCCTTATTAAATAAAACTTGAGCCTTAAGTAACTTTGCATCCTGGTTAGATGGACTATCCCGTTCGACTCTGTCTATATATTCCATTGCCTTATCAAATGATTTTCCACTAATTTCCAACCTGGCTAAAATCAGACGTGCCTCATCTCTTGCTTCCCTATCATTCTGAGTGATAATTGTATTTAAAACCTTCTTTGCTGCACTTAACTCATTTTTAGACAACAGCCATTTGGAATAAACCGTTAATGATGCAGTGTTATCTTTATTATTTTTAACAAATACATCCAGTTGATTAAACGCATCCTTACTGTCCACCGAATACAGATAATTTAGCAGCGCTAATTCCGTCTCGATCACCCCTCTTTTACTTTCCACTAAAGACCTCAAAAGATCCTTTCCTTGCTTTATTTTATTTGCTTTCAAATAACTACCGGCCAGGGCAAACTTCACCTTATTATCATCAGGCCGAAGCTCAACAAGCTTCTCGTAATCAGCGACAAGCATATCGAGATCGCCCACCTGAGAATCCAATTGAAGTTTCAACAGATGCAGTGAAATATTGTTCTCATTATCCTTAAGTAATGGTGTTAATACTGCCAATGCCTCATCAAATGCCTTATTTTTCATTAAAGCAATTGTTTTTAATGATACGGCTTCAATATGTTTAGCATCTTGCTGTAATACTTTTTCTATAATTTCCAAAGCTTCATCAATCTTCTCTTGCCTGAGAAATATCGATGCTTTTAAAGAAAGCGCATCAAGTTGATCCGGCGTCTTTGCCAAAATAACATTAACTTCTTCTAATGATTTATCTGTATCATTAAACCGAAAATGGACTTTACCTAACTTTAGCCGGGACTTCTCACTTTCGGGATCTAATCGAACTGATTCAAGCAGGTTTTCTCGCATTGCTTTGAATTTCTTAGATTTTTCATTAACCAGAGCCATATAATAATAGGCTTCTGCAACTTTCGGATCTTCTTGAATAGCATTTTTAATCTCTAACTCAGATTCCTTATACTGTTCTTTCTCAAAAAGTACTATCCCTTTCTTTAAATACTCTCCCTTACTAACTTCCTCGTTAGTACAAGCAACAATCGCAAGACAAAATATAACTAGCAATTTAATTCTTAAAAATTTTTTATACATAATTATTATTCACATTTTAAAAAAGGAATTCTAAAAACCAAAATTCTTTCAACCTTACTATCTGGATAAAGAGATAATTTTTAACTGCACACTTATTTCAATTCACCGCTATTTTAGAGCGATACCTTTAGCACAAATATATACCCATCAATTCTAAAACTAGCCATTACCTAACACTAAGCATCTATACACCACTAATTATAGTGTATCATTTCTATCTTCCATAGAATTTTATTAAGTAAAATAGTCTACAATGCAAATCAGACATGGCGAAAACTCGATCATAAATTTCAAAAAGACCATGCTAAAAATTGCCTCATCATAATTTAATCTACCATCAATAAACACACATCATATCTAAAAACATGAATACAGATAAAGCAGTTTTGGTTACGGGTGGCGCAGGTTACATTGGTAGTCACGCCTGCGTGGAATTACTACAGTCTGGCTACAATGTCATCGTTGTTGACAACCTATCAAACAGTAAAGTTGAATCACTTAACAGAGTCAAAAAAATAACGGGAAAATCTTTAATTTTTTACCCGATTGATATTCGTGATAAAAAAGCTTTATCTGAAGTCTTTAACAAACATACTATTTCAGCAGTTATGCATTTTGCTGGCTTAAAAGCAGTTGGTGAATCCTGCGAACAACCTTTAAAATATTATCAAAACAATGTTTATGGCTCGCTAATACTTACCGAGGTCATGACAGAAGCCAAGGTTAAGACTTTAATTTTTAGTTCCTCTGCCACGGTTTATGGTGAGCCAGATACTGTGCAATACTCAGAAGACTTACCTGTTTTTGGTGCGACCAACCCTTACGGCAAATCAAAAGCAATGATTGAAGGAATTTTAGAGGATTTATCGACAGCAGACCAGCTTGCTAAAGCCGAAACACCCTGGAAAATTATTTTATTGCGTTATTTCAATCCCATAGGCGCTCATAAAAGCGGGCTTATTGGTGAAGACCCCAATGGTATTCCTAATAACTTAATTCCTTATGTATCCCAAGTTGCTGTTGGTAAATTAAATCAACTTTCTATTTTTGGTAATGATTACCCCACTCACGATGGTACGGGGGTAAGAGATTATATTCACGTTGTCGATCTGGTTAAAGGGCATATTAAGGCATTACAGGCTTTGGAATCTAGCACCTTTGATGATGGCGACTGTAAAGCCTATAATTTAGGTGCTGGACGAGGTTATAGTGTACTTGAGATTATCCAGGCTTTTGAAACAATCACTCATAAAAAAATAAATTATACATTTGCAGCTCGACGTGCAGGAGATGTTGCAGAGAATTATGCTAACCCGGCCCTTGCATTAAAAGAACTCGGCTGGCAAACTGAAAGAAACCTGCATGACATGGTGACAGACACCTGGCATTGGCAGACTATAAACCCCCATGGTTACAACGAATAAATCGACTCAAAAGGAATTTCAATGACTCAAAAAATCACCAAGGCTGTTTTTCCTGTTGCTGGCTTAGGCACCCGCTTTCTTCCTGCGACTAAAGCCAGCCCCAAGGAAATGTTACCTATTGTTGATAAGCCTTTAATTCAATATGCGGTTGAAGAAGCTGTCGCAGCGGGTATTGATACCATGATTTTTGTGACAGGTCGTAATAAAATGGCCATCCCCAATCATTTTGATAAAGCTTACGAACTAGAATGTGAGCTGGAAGCCAAAGGCAAACAAGAAACATTGGATATCATTCAAAACATTATCCCACCTCATGTTTCTTGTGTTTTCATCAGACAATCAGAAGCATTAGGCTTAGGACATGCCGTACATTGCGCGAAACCCGTTGTAGGTAATGAGCCTTTTGCCGTGATCCTTGCAGATGACTTGATTCAAGATGCAAATCGTGGCTGCATGGCTCAAATGGTTAATCTTTTTAATGAAAAAAATTGTTCTATTCTTGGTGTAGAGCGAGTTGATCCATCTGAAACAGACAAATATGGCGTAGTTAAAACAAGCGAACAATCAGGATCTTCT
>DAOWHF010000145.1:0-3159 GCA_030641565.1 Methylomarinum sp. | reverse complement strand
TGCACTGCAAAATAAGCCGCTAATAAAACGCTTATGGCATCTAGTTAATCACCTTAATTTTGATATGGCGAATGAAGTATTAAAAAACTATTCTTTGAGCTTGCCGTTAAATTCAGAAGCAATCATTATCGGACTGGCATTGGCCTTTGCTTGCAGTGTTGCCATACAGATTATGCTGGCAACATTACTGAGTTTGTTTCGCGCAAAATTTCGTAACGCCCTTTTTCATAGCACCTGAGATTGCCAATTAAAACGTTAAATATTCTGCTTTGGCATACTATTAACGAGAAATCATTAGACCAATGTGGAGAACCTAAGCAACAAAAGTAACTCTTACCAGAGCATGGACGTCAGTACACTCTGCATTCCCACACAGGAACAATGAGAAAGCTGATTGTCATGTGCGTGCTTCCCATGATTGAGGGTCTTTTCTTGCATGGAATACTGCAGTAACAATTACGTGTTTGCCTTGAATTAGATAGAAAATGCGGTAAGGGAATCGACGAACAGCAATGCGCCTAAGCTCTTGATAAATTATTTTATAATATGATGGATTTCGTTCTATTTTTGACAGCCCCTCTTCAATACAAAGTAGGAAATCATGACCTAATCCCAACCGTTGATTTTCATAATACTCAAAGACACTATTAATATCGAATTCGGCTTCTTTCCGAACAGTCAAAGAATATTTCATGCATTACCAATAATTCGACCTTTAACCTCTGACCATGAAGAGCCAACATCTTGATCATCGAGAAAAGCCTGTAATCTAGAATCAAGTTCTAGTTTCTGTTTTTCTGGCAACTCAATAGGAGTGTCCTCTTCGATAATACTGTCCCATAATTTTTCAGCCAAGACAATGCGCTCTGAAATCGAAAGTTCTTGTATTTTCATGTAATTAGCCCATCACTGGATATTTTAAAGACTAAATTATAGCAGTTATTGCAGTGATATGATTTTCTGCGATTTGAATACTTAACGTCAAATTACTGTTTCGCATCAGTTTTAGATCTTTTCCTAGTTCCCATGCGCTGGAACCAGAAAAAAATCTTTGTAAAACTTAATACCAAAATAAAATCATAGGATAATGATATGGTTTGCGCTTTTCACCATTCATCCTCTACACCCTTATTTCTTCGGTCTAGGGCTTTTTCAAAGGCTTCAATCGCTTCTTTGGTTTTTTCATTCAATGATATGTCTGCTCACTTATAATCTAGTCACTTAAATTTATCTAAACTCGCAAATCGTACAGGCTAGTCATTTTAATAAATACTACATTGTACGCTGACATTCCAAAACCAAACTGAATAATGAAATGATTTGATAAAGCATGATACATCTACAGACCAATTTATTATCACCCCCACAACAATTCATTTCTTGGTGATTACCTTTCGCTCAATATCACATCTTGCAACAAGTCACTCTGTTTTGTATTGATAACATCGACTATCGAATAAGTACCCACGTTAGATTGATTTACCGAAAAAAAGTGGCATAATGAAAATTCATTTAATGTGCTTGCCAATATTGGAAATACCTACACAATAGAATTTTCTTTACAAGGTTAAATCAAGCTTACTTGGATACTTATGTCCGAATTAAAAAGAACACCGCTTTACAAGCTTCAGCTTAACCTAGGTGCGAAAATGGTGCCTTTTGCTGGTTATGAAATGCCTGTGCAATTTGGCTCAGGCATCATCCAGGAGCATTTACATTGCCGTGAACAGGCTGGTTTTTTTGATATTTCACATATGGGTCAATATCTCATTACTGGCGAATCAGTCGCAGAAGAACTTGAAACGTTAGTGCCCAGTAACATCAGCGGACTAAAAACAGGACAACAACGTTATACGGTTTTAACTAATGAAAATGGCGGTATTATTGATGACATCATCGTTACTCGCATGGCGTCCGGGTTTCTTGTTGTGGTTAATGCCGCTTGTAAAGAAAAAGACTTTGTCCATCTAAAACATCATTTATCTAATCGCTGTACTATTGAAATCCTTCAAGACCGGGCCTTATTCGCTTTACAAGGCCCTGCTGCTGCACAAGTGATGACTCAACTTTGTAAACAAGCGCCAGAACTGTCATTTATGCAAGCTTGCTCTGCCCACATTGCTGATATGGAATGTTTTATCAGTCGCTGTGGATACACTGGGGAAGATGGTTTTGAAATCTCCATTAATAATATTCATGCAGAAACACTGGCAAATCAACTTTTAGCTTTTAGTGAAGTTAAAGCCGTTGGTCTGGGTGCCAGAGATACTTTACGCCTTGAAGCAGGGTTAAGCTTATATGGACATGAACTTAGTGACAGCATTAGCCCAGTCGAAGCAGGATTAAAATGGACTTTCAGGAAGGATGCAAGCAATTATCTGGGTGCAAATATCATTCAGGCTCAATTACAGTCTGGTACCAGAAAACGACGGGTAGGCCTGATTGTTGACGGAAAAGCCCCGGTACGAGAAAACACTGAATTATTTGATGATCAGGATCAGTTGGTTGGACTTGTCACTAGTGGCAGTTTTTCCCCCAGCCTGGGAAAACCCATTGCCTTGGCATTAATTAATAGTGATCATAAGGCAGCGGTTTTATATGCCAAAGTTAGAAACCGCATGATAACTGTCAACATTGCTACTCTACCTTTTATTCCACACCGTTATCAGAGGTCATAACCATGTCAACTCCCAAGCTACCGTTAAGCCAACTGGAAATGCGTGGCAATTTTATTCGTCGTCATATAGGCGCAAATCAACAGCAAACAACGGCGATGCTCACAGCGCTGGGATTGAAAAACCTGGAAGACTTAATAGAACAAGCCATTCCGGATAATATTCTCAGTGATGAACCTCTAAAACTAACTGAAACAATCAGTGAGCGCGCGGTCATCAGCTACCTTAGAAAGATTCGCAGTCGCAATAAAGTCTACACCTCAATGATAGGCATGGGTTATTACGACACCATCATGCCGGCGGTGATAAAACGCAATGTACTGGAAAACCCTTCCTGGTATACCGCTTATACCCCTTACCAGGCAGAAGTCAGCCAAGGTCGCTTGGAAGCCTTGATAAACTTTCAGCAAATGGTGATGGACTTAACCGGTATGGAGCTGGCTAATGCGTCCTTACTTGATGAAGCAACTGCCGCCGCAGAAGC
>DAOWHF010000211.1:0-6868 GCA_030641565.1 Methylomarinum sp. | reverse complement strand
TGTTTGATAACAATAATGATGGGCACGGGATAAAGCCCCTTTGCCCATCCTACTTAACTTAGAACTTGAATTCACCCCAATACCGGCCAATTAATAGCAACAAACTAATAAAAAACAAATCTATCATACCCACCTGAGTATTTAAGTTATTTATAGACGGACTTGGTCTAGACATCTATGATATGTCGACAATCAAAAAGTGGTCTTAATCTTATGAATTTTCTTGAAGTTTATTTTAATGGTGTTTTAAAAAATAGTGTATCGATACAGACCGACCTTATCAGTATAGGCAGAACTGCTGATAATGATGTTGTGATTGATAACATGGGCGTATCAAATCACCACGCCATAATAAGCAAAAAAGACAACCTGTTTTTTATTGAAGATCTCAACAGCACTAATGGTACTTTTCTGAACAGTCAGAAATTATCATCACGGCAAAGAATAAGCATTCAAGACTCTATTATCATAGGTAAGCATACACTTAAGTTTTCTGAATGGAGTCACTCGAATAATATAGGATCCTCTCCAGCCAACCCTGTTAATGATACAACTGATTCGACTGTAATTTTGAGTCGAGGTAAAGTGACAGAAATTAATCAAGCAACAGCAAAGGATTCTCAGGCAAAATTATTTTATTTGATTTTACGTGGCGAGTTTACGGATATTAATAAACTTTTATTAACTGAAAATAATTACGGGATCGGAAAATCAAAAGATAACGAAATCCGGCTTGGTGGTTGGTTTACGCCAGCTTATATTGCCAATATAGAAAAAATAGGCCACTCTTTTTATATTAGCCCTTTAAAAAAGAATACAGTGAAACTAAATGACTCATTCATTAATTCCAGCACCCTGCTTTCAGCGTCTGACGAAATAAAAATTAAAAGCTTATTCTTAAAGTTTTTAACAGACTGATGTTGTAAAGGAATCTCTGATCAAGTCATGAACTTGTACCTTATGCTCAGACTTAATCAGAGGTTCCTAGAGGGCTCCAATCTGTAAGGTTCTTTTGCGAAAGTATTAATCCTGAGCCAACAAAATAATGGATATATTATCTTTACCACCTTGCTCTAAAGCTGCTTGCAACAAGTTTTGGCAATATATTTCTATCTGCTTAATATTCAGTGCTTGCATTACTTTCTCAATATCTGAATCATCAAGCATATCAGTCAATCCATCAGAACAAATTAAAAAACTGTCTTTATTCTTAATCTCAACAACTTGGATTTCAGGTTTAGTTTCAGAATAGGGACCGACAGCCCTAAGTATCACATTCGATTTGGGCTTTTCTCCCTCACATCCATTGTCATGCCATTCCTGTAAAATCGAATGGTCTTTGCTTAAAACCTGAAGTTTCTGGTTTCTAAATCGATAAATTCGACTGTCGCCAATATGAAAAACCAACATTGTCTTAGCAGTAACAAACCAGCAACCAGCAACTGTTGTTCCCATACCGGTTCCATCAACGGCATTTCGCTCTAAATTAAGTTGATAGATATGATGATTTGCTTCATGCAAGGCATTTTCTAAAATATGCACTTTTTCTTCAAAGTCTAACGTGGTTGGTTTAGGCTGGCTAAATAAATCCAGGAACCATGAGGATTTTTTAACACTACGTTGTTGTAATCTCAACATTTGCTGAATTATCTTTATTGCTTCCATGCTAGCAACTTCACCTGCATCATGTCCGCCCATGCCATCAGCAACTAGAAGCAAAGCCAATTCATCATCAATTAAAATATTATCTTCATTATGCTGCCGAACATTGCCAACATCGGTAATGCCCATCGCTGTAAAATGCTTAAATGATTTTTTCTGCATATTCGTTACCTGTTGAGTTGGTAATCCTCATATAATGTATGTTTCATATATTAAGCTAATTTTTACATAAGAATAAACCTATGCAAATTCCTGGTTACACTATCATAGACACCATAGGCACAGGTGGTATGGCTACTGTATACAAAGGTATACAAGACTCGCTCAAACGAAAAGTTGCCATAAAAATTATTCATCAACAATTAGCAAACCAGCCCGTCGTCTTGCAACAGTTTGAACGAGAATCCTATATTATTGCCCAGCTCAATCATCCTCATGTAATCCATGTGATTGACAAAGGCTTACTGAAAGACAAAACACCTTATTTTATTATGGAGTATTTGGAAGGCCAAGACCTTGCTCAGCTCATTCAACAAGGTGGCCTTGAAAAAAATAAAAAAATAGAACTGCTAATACAAGTATGTAAAGCGCTAAGCTATGCCCATAAAAATGGTGTTATTCATCGCGACATAAAACCAGCTAATATTTTTATAGATCTGGAAAATCATGCCCATGTTTTAGATTTTGGTATAGCACAGTTTTGTGACTTTAAGCCAAAATCAACGACTGATGAATTATTGATGGGGACACTTGCTTATATGTCTCCCGAGCAACAAACTTCATCAGAGGTGACAATCTTAAGTGATATTTATTCTTTAGGTGTCGTCATGTACGTATTGTTTACAGGACAAAAACCTATAGGCAACTTTGCAGCCCCCTCAGACTTAGCGGCTGGTATTGACCCTATGCTGGATAATCTGATTTTAAGCTGCTTAAATACCGAACCTCTTAACAGGCCTGCTTCAGCAGACAAGATAAAAGATGTTTTATTACATTTATTACATGGTACACATCTTAATAAACAACAAAAAGAACACGCAGAACAGGGGCTAAACAGTCTAAAAACAAAGTTGTCTTTACTTGATGTCATCAAAGAAGAAAAACATAGTGCTATATATTTGTATCAAAATAACAAAAACAATAACTTATTGATCATAAAAAAACGTCCGGTCTGGAGTAAAGGATTTGATGAGACTAATTTATTAAAACCCCTCTCTCATAAACACATTGCCAAGGTACACGGTACCTCAAAAAATGACCGCACCTACATTATTGTCATGGAATACTTAAATGGAGGATCATTACAAGACCGTTTAATCTTGGCCACCCCTTGGGATGATGCTTTAAGAACCGTCCGAGAAATTTGTCTAGGCCTGGCATTTGCACATCAAAACAGCATTATTCACGGAAATTTAAGACCCAGCAATATTCTTTTTGATGAAAATGGTTTAGTTAAATTAACTGACTTTGGGTTGGATGAACATTATCAAATAGGTTCAGAAAAAAACTGGTATAAATTACAACGCGAAGATAAAACCAGACGCACAGATATTTTTTCTGTAGGGATCATCCTCTATCAATTGCTTACCGGTACTTTACCTCGATGGAAAAACAAACAGTTAGCCCCATTAGAAAAATTTGATGAATTACCAGAGCAATTAAAAACAATGGTTAGAACCATGGTAGCCTGGACTCCTATGTCCAGACAAAAAAACATGACTCAAGTATTGGAAGAAATTGATGCATTACTGGAATATCATCTACAGCAGACCATGGAAGAAGCTAAAACGCTACAATGGCAAAATCAAAAAGCCATACTAAAAGCCCAAGAAGAGCAAAGAAAAGCAAAGCTAAAAAAGATCATGCGCTGGAGTTTAGCCTCACTGACAATAATAACGCTTATAGGTCTCGGAATATTTTATCAGGACATCCTCTCTTTATTTGACAGCTAGTTAGTAGGTTAAAGTCTATCCAGTGTAATGGTAAAGTTTGAATTATCATCATTCAAATAGATTTCTCCATCCTGAATATTGCACTGCAATTGCATAGAACGATTAATCATTGATTCCACGCCTTCTGCATTAATGTGCAAAACTTTAAGATTGCTAAAGCGTTGTAATTTATCTTGCTGCTGCTCCCACCAAACTTTTGCCTTGCGCTCATGGTAGGTATAAATGATCACTTGCTTGGCGCGTCCACAAGCTTTACGAATTCTTTTTTCATCGGGCTGTCCCAAATCAATCCACAGTTCAATATCATCCGTCAGTGACTTTTGCCAAAGATCAGGTTCATCATCGCTGTTAAGTCCTTTAGTAAAGCAAAGTCGCTCATGGGCATTTGCCATAAACGCAATTAAGCGTACCATAAAACGAAAGTCAGTCTCAGAAGGGTGTTGTGCCACTGTTAAATCGTGGCTTTGATAATAATGCCTGTCCATGTCTGCAATATTAAGAGAGACTTTGTTGATCGTAGAGCTAATTGCCATAAGTAGATATCTGTTGAGTGAAATGCATGTGATTATTAAGTTTCTCTTTTGAAGATACTAACATAAAAATAATGACAAAAAAGGGATGTGGCCCCTCGGCTGTCGGCTCAAATGGACTGATAGTATCGAGTAGGCGGAGGGGAATTCGCCAATCGCGAAGTGCGATAGCGCGAGGGATACTAAAATTTTTATGTTATGGAACTTAAAAACATGAGGTGCAAGTTGGCGCGCCTGTTTTTATCCACACCGTTCTAATTATTATTGCTCCACATTGAAACTTAACAAAATAAGTTTGAAAAACAAAAATAAACTACCCCGCCATAAGCAGTGAAAAATTACACTCGCAGTAATTAAACTAATTATTTTTCGGTTGTTTGAATAAACAAGAAAAATAACAGATTAAGACTTGACCTATGAGTAGCACACAGGTTTTAGAATAAGAATTAAGGAGACGTTAAAAATGTTATTTCAAGTAAAAGAGCTGGCACAGCATTGTGATGTGCCCCCAGATACGATTCGCCACTATACTCGGATTGGTCTTCTTCAACCCACTCGAGACCCGGACAATGGCTATAAATTGTTTAGCGTTAGTGATACAAAAAGGTTGGGTTTTATCAGGAGAGCAAAAAACCTGGGTTTTAGCTTAAATGAAATTGAGCTCATCTTAGTTGAATGCCAGAAAGGAAACTCTCCTTGTTCGTTGGTTCGTGATTTGATGGGGCATCGAATCAAAGTAAACCGTGTGCGTATGGAAGAACTAATGGCGCTTCAAATACGCATGGAACAAGCACTCAATAATTGGACTTCTATGTCAAATGGAAGTCCCGGCGGAGATTGTTTCTGTCAATTAATTGAGTCTATTGGGATTAATTATGAATCAACTGCACCATGCTCAAAAGCAGAGGAAGAAGAGCAAAAAGAATTAGCTGATTAGGGCTATTTTACCATCGTAATTATTTTTTAAATATTACGAGATATTTTATAAAGATAATTTTTTTAAAATTCACTTCAAGGTTTAAAAATGAGAATAAATATTCTAGCATCAACAATCATCATATCTTTGCTTACAATAGCTAATGCCCAGGCAGAATCAGGAGGAATGGGTGGAATGCATTTATCTAAAGGTAAAGGTGTAACTATAGATACTACAGCACATCATAAATTCAGAGGTTCATCACTGCATGAAAATGCAGCAAATGCTCATGCTCTTGCTGCAGCTCAACATAAAAAAGCGGCAGAGATGTACAGAAAAAATGCTGATGAAAGTGCTGAACAACATGCTGACGCCGCTATATCTTTTTCAATTGATGCAATGGGAGCTACGGCAGCTACAAAATCAATTTTACACTAAAAATAACAAGTAAATAAAAGGGCCAGGGTTGATTACTATCTGCCATTACAATTTAATGCATTATATTGCAATGAGAAGAATTAATTAGACAGCTTAATTATAAATTATATCAATGGTTCCTTAGCATACTATCTGCTTAAATTGGATTAAGTGGATAGTATGAATACTTTAAGGGCTATGTCCGTACTAGCTGTTGCTATGCTCTATTAGCAACCAGTCACTTTTAGGATGTTGACTCATTCAATCATCATTTCCTCATATTGAATCCAATGAATTTTTTTAAGCAATTTCTACGATCGGTATCGTAGTAAATCATTTGATTATTCCCAATGACTGAATTAAGTTTCAGAGAGTTTTACTAAGAAAGCTTTGTGTTTTTATCTCTTGCCAGCCTTTTTTTTCTAACAAAATATCCTTTATTAACCAATTAACTAATATGAAAAAGAACGACTCTATATCAAAAATAATGACTACAAATATTATTGCAGTTCATCAGGGCCAAAAGTTAAGTGATGTACGCCATATAATTGTTGACTCTAACATTCATCATGTCCCTGTTGTCGATGGAAAAAAATTAGTTGGGTTGATAAGCTTTACCGATTTTATGAAGCTGAATATTGTAATTAGCGGTGCGGATGAACGCACAATTGATTCTATCGTTGATCAACAATTCACTATTCAAGACATCATGACGACCGAGCTGACAACGGTAAAAAATACCAATAGTGTAAGACAGGCATCCAAAATACTTGCCGAAAGTAATTTTCATTCTCTCCCTGTTATCAACGAACAAGAAGAAATAGTTGGTATTGTTACAATGACTGATTTAATACAATATTTTAATGATCAATATTAAGGAACGTACACAAAATAACTTCGACAACTAGCTTGTACTAAAGCATAAGTTTTTCTAGTTTTTTATCCGTCTTTCGCTTTGTAGCAGTAGTAATTATTTTTTTTTAATTGTAAGAAGGGAAGGGCTAACCCATCAATTAAAACTATCATTAGTAATACTCTTAAACCATTTCTGTGCGTATTTGGCTTCAAGTGACAGGGTTTTATAATGGGTGTTGGGGGTGATGCCACCCGCACCTTTTACTTTAAACACTTTCCCTCGCTTATCTAACTTATAAACCATTGCTATCGAGATGCCTTGGTCTGGGCTGATTAAGCTATAGCAAGTATTTATCCAGGTGGGTTGGTTAAGGTCGGTTTGATTAAGCAAGCTAACAACGGCAAAGGCACAGACTTTCGCTTCTGAATTGGCGGCAAAGGCTGATTTGGGGATGGGGCTATGGATAGAGGCATCACCAATTACATGAATATCAGCATGCAGGGTTGATTCACTGCTCTTATGATTAACTGGGCAC
>DAOWHF010000183.1:0-3037 GCA_030641565.1 Methylomarinum sp. | reverse complement strand
TGCTGTTTAATTCAATATTGAATTTTGCAAGTTCTTCAAATGCCAGAGGACTATTTAGAGATGCCAGAAAATGCTCATTAATAGGGGATGGGTGCATGTCTTTATCTACAATCGATGCTTCAATTTCAAACCCTGCAACAGGTGCGCGCATTGAGCATGCATTCTGTTCGATCATTTCTTTTAATAGAGTTGTTTCTTGTTTAAGTTTTTGATGAAATTGATTGAAGTCGCTTTTATCAAACTGTGAAGCAGAGATTTCTTGTCCCATTGGGTGTCCTAATAATGCCTTTAGAATATAGTAGTTTTAATTTTCTAGTGAGGTCAAGGATTAGAA
Source organism: Methylomarinum sp. (assembly GCA_030641565.1). Taxonomy (GTDB): domain Bacteria; phylum Pseudomonadota; class Gammaproteobacteria; order Methylococcales; family Methylomonadaceae; genus QPIN01. Next base: position 2,703 of record DAOWHF010000183.1, on the reverse strand, counting down.
TAGCTCCCAAATGGGGTTTATACCATCAGGTAGTGGTGCTAAACGACCTAAGTCTATCCATTGGTTGTTGGGCGTGTGGAAATCAGACCCTACTGAGGCTGCTAGTTGATATTGATTGGCAAAAAACTGGGCGCGCCTTATCTCATCGGGTGTACTTCGGCCGGTTACCACTTCAATACCTTGTCCGCCTATTTCTTTAAAAAAGGCTAAAAAGCGTCTCATCCAACTGGCAGTCATTTTGTAGCGTAATGGATGGGCGACTACTGCAACGCCGCCAGCTTGGTTAATCCAATTAACAGCTTCATGTAAATCTGCCCATATTGTCGAGACAAAGGCAGACTTACCATGGCCTAAGTAACGGTCAAAGGCTTCTTGTTGAGTAGATATATAGTTATTTTCTAGCAAGAACTTAGCAAAGTGGGCGCGTGTTACCATGCCGCCATTTGCTTCTTTCATGACTGATTCATAAACATTAGGTATGCGTCTTTTTTCTAATTTTGAGGCAATTTTTCTTGCTCGCTCAGATCTAAGTGATTGTAGTGACTGTATGCCAGTGACTAAGGTCGTATTGGTAGGGTCAATATTTAAGCCAACGATATGGAAGCACTTGTTTTCCCATGTGGTCGATATTTCTATGCCTGGTATAAAATTGATTTCACTGGATTGTGCTGCTTTTGCTGCTTCCGCAAGGCCATTAATGGTGTCGTGATCGGTTAAAGCGAGTGATGTTACGCCTTGTTGTTGGGCGCGCTGTACAACTTCTGAGGGAGATAAGGCACCGTCAGATGCGGTGGAGTGGCAGTGCAAGTCGTACTTTTCTATCATTGATATTCGCCGTAAAGTTTTGCATACAGACCGTTATTGTTAATCAAAGTTGCATGTTTTCCTTGTTCACAAATCCGTCCTTCTTCAAATACATAAACATGATCTGCTTGTTTAACTGCACTGAGTCGGTGTGCAATAATAATGGTTGTTCTACCGTCTAAAAATTCAGCCAGAGCTTTGTGTAGTTTTTGTTCTGTCTCGGTATCTAGCGCAGATGTGGCTTCATCTAAAATAACTACGCTAGGGTTTGCTACAATCATACGCGCTATTGCAAGCCGTTGGCGCTGTCCACCAGAAAGACGCATGCCTTGTCTGCCGACAAGCGTGTCTAGTCCATGATCTAGATCTAGTACGGTTTGTTTTAGTTGAGCTGTTTCTAATGCTTGCCATAGCGCTTCATCAGATATATTCCGCCCTAATGTTAAGTTGGCTCTGATTGAATCATTAAATAAAGCGGGGTGCTGTAGCACGGTAGCCACATGTTCTCGGACAACCTCTAAGCCTATTTCATTAATAGCAACATCGTTAAAATAAATCATGCCTTTATTCGGTGGGTAAAGACCGATTAAGGTTTGTGCCAAGGTAGATTTTCCACCACCACTGGCACCCACTAATGCGACCTTTTCACCTGTTTTTATTGATAGATTGATGCCATTTAAAATAGGATCATCTTTATAGCGGAAATGCAGGTCTTTGATGTTGACTGATACCGAGCGAGTGTCCTTGAAAGGGTCTTTTAAGTGAGGATAATTAGGTTCTTGTTGTAAAGCGCAGAGTGAATTGATTCTGCTTAGTGCGCCTTTAGCGGCATAAAAAGCGTGTTGAATGCTGAGTATTTCCTGTACTGGCGCCATCATAAACCAGAGATAACCAAACACTGCCAGCATTTGACCTATACTTAAGTCAGAATAAAATACCATTAACATGGCGGATGCCCGGAAAATATCAAAGCCAAATAAAAACACCAAAAAACTGAGTCGTGTAGCGGCATCGCTTTTCCAGGCAAAGGCAGTGGAATGAGTTTTAACTGTTAATGCTGAGTCAATTAATTGTTGGCAATAATGTTTTTCTCTATTGCTGGCGCGAATTTGATGAATGGCTTCTAGGGTCTCGGTCAATGATTGTTGAAATAGGCTATAGGCTGAGTTTTCTTTGATTTTAAGATCTTTAATGCGAGATCCCATGCGTTTTGCTAAAAAAATAACCAGTGGATTAAATAATAAAATAAATAGCCCTAATTGCCAGTGCATCCATAGTAATATAATGGCTGTACCAAGAACAGTTAGAAAGGCAATAAGCAATTTACTGATAGTCGAGCCAATAAAATTATCCAGAGTGTCAAGATCAGTTACCATGTGGGTAACAACAGCTCCAGTACCTAAGCTTTCGTACTCGGACATGGATATCCTTTGTAAGCGTGTAATCAGGTTTTTTCTGATGCGGAAAATGACATCTTTGGAAATAAAAGAGAACTGCCTGCCTTGAATGATATTAAAAATTATCGCAATAATCCTGAGTAATACACTAACAGTTAAAATGGCAGCAATATAAACAATGGGCAGCTGCCATTCACTGGGTATTAACAGGTTGATGGTTGCTGTTATGGTGCTAGGGTTATGCAGCAGAACCTCATCAACTAATAAAGGCATGAGTAAAGGCACGGGAACACTGGCTAAGGTTGCTAAAATAGCAATAAAATGCGCGCTAACAAGCTCTTTTTTATGCTCTAGTGCTATCTGATAGATATATTTCCAAGAGTAATGCGTTTGATTTTTCTGTGAAGACGAAGAGCGGTTGCTGGACACTGTTTTTATACTGTATAAATAGGATTAAGCGTAGAATTATAACGGTCTGTTGATTAATAAGAAAATGGCATTT
>DAOWHF010000166.1:0-6710 GCA_030641565.1 Methylomarinum sp. | reverse complement strand
GCTAGTTGCACGGCAGCAAAGGCCACAGAAACCGGGCTGGAACCAATTGCGGTATCGGTACGTACTTTTTTTGCCGCTGAAAATGTGTGTTGAAAAAGTTTGCCTAAATGTTTTCCCAGAGTACCCGCTTCATAAGCTGCCTGGTAAGCTGTTTTCATCTGGCCTAGAATTTGCGGTTCGCCAAGAACCATTGAATCTAGACCGCAAGCCACCCTAAACATGTGTCGTATCGATTGGGCATCGGTATAACTATATAAATAGGGCGTAAATTCATTTGCATTAATTTTTTTATTGTCAGAAATCCACTCAATCAGTGTTTTGGCGTTACTTTCTTCAGATTGGTAATAAAATTCAGTGCGGTTACAGGTAGATAAAATCGCTGCACCATTAATTTTATGGCTACTCCATAGTGTTTTAAGGGATGATTCTAGAGAATCCGCAGGGAATGCCAGGCGCTCGCGAATGGCAACGGGTGCAGTATTGTAATTTATCCCTACGGCAAGAAGAGTCATTGAATAGTGTTAAAGCAGTATTAAAGGGACATATTCTAAGGAATATAGTGTTTTTATCCAAATAGAATAAATTCCTAGGCTAAATTATTATGTTTTTCTGCTAATCTATAGGGAATTTTAAGTATATGAAATATGGGTTTTGAGTGTGAGTATGAAGTTAATAACTGGGCTGGTAATTGTATCCTTGGCTGGGTGTGCAAGTGTTTCTGAGCAACAGGATAATCATGTCTCGCAGATTGTTGCTGATAGTGATGTCAAGCTTGAGCCTTTGGCTGATAAGTCGACCGCTATTTCTCCTGATGTGCTTTATTTATTAATGACTGCGGAAATTGCAGGTCAAAGAGATCAGTATGGCGTTGCTTTGGAGGGTTATTTACAAGCTGCTAAGTTGGTCGATGATGCCAGACTTTCAGAAAGAGCTGCAAAAATTGGACTTTTTTTAAAAGATGCCGATAAAACCGATGAAGCTGTTTCGCTATGGCTGAAACAAGATGAGAAAAATCTAACTGCGAGAAAAATCGCAATATTGTCGGCTTTGAGGGCAGAGGATGAAAAGTCGGCTGTAGGACATTTGAACAGAATTCTGCAAGATGATCCTGCTGGTTTTGAATCTACTTTGATGGAGTTGACTAAAGTTCTTGAAAAAGAGGATAAGGCAGAATTTATATATTCTGTGTTAGATACTGTGGCAGTGCAGCATCCCGATCAGGCAAGTGTATTTTTTGTACAGGCTTTGTTAGCAGGACAGATGAATCTGGACAGTATTGCTAAAGAAAGAATCAGCAAGGCCTTAGTCATTCAGCCTGACTGGAATAAAGCACTTATTTTGCAGGCACAATTAGCGGCTAAAAGTGGTGATTTTAAAGTAGCACGAGAGAGTCTGGAGAAGCTTTTAGTAAAGACACCTGATAATAGGCAGGTTAAGAGTATGTTGGCTCAGGTCTTGATAAAACTAGAGGCTTTTGAAGATGCCAAGAAAATTTACCAAAGTCTTTTGGATGTTAATCCTGAGGATGGATCGGCTCAGTTTGCGATTGCTCTGATTTATTTGCAAGAAAATGAGTTGAGTAAAGCTAAGGCGTATTTGCAGGCATTAGTTAATAAATCAGCTTGGGATGCAAAAGCCAGTTTTTATTTGGGGCGGATTAGCTTTAAGGAAGGTCAGTATGGTGAGGCATTAGCCTGGTTTGATAAAGTTACTCAAGGCCCTTATGTTTATGATGCTTCAATGGCCGCTATTTCAGTGGTAATGAATCAAAAGCAATATATTGATGCTGAAGGCAGAATGCTTAAATTATCTGCGGCTTTTCCTAAGCGGAAGCTAAGTATTGATATGCTTAAGGCAGAGCTGTTAACTGTACAAAAAAAACATCAACAGGCATTTGATGTTTTAAGTAGTGCGCTTATTAAATTTCCTGAGCATAGGGATTTACTTTATACGCGAGCATTAGTGGCTGAAAAATTAGGTAAATTAGATGTTTTGGAAGCTGATTTGAAGCAAATATTAGTTAAGGATCCCTTGGATGCTGGTGCTTTAAATGCTTTGGGTTATACATTGACAGATAGAACGGAGCGTTATCAAGAGGCTGAGGTGTATTTAAGTAAGGCATTAGAGCTTAAGCCAGATGAGGCGGTTATTATCGATAGTATGGGGTGGTTGCGTTTTAAACAGGGGCAAATAGCTTTGGCATTGAGTTATTTGCGTAATGCCTACGAGAAGCAGCCTGAAAGTGAAATTGCAGCACATCTTGCGGAGGTTTTGTGGCGAATAGGGCATCAGCAGGAAGCAAAAGAAATTTTTGAGGACGCTTTGAAGAAAAATCCAGAAGATGAGTATTTATTAAGATTTCAGCAGCAGTTTTTACTGATAAAGCATTAGATGCTGTTGAGATTACAGGTTTTATTGCTTCTATCGTTATTTTTAATTTCATGTGCGGAGGCACCAGTAAAACCAGAGGCAGGGTTTAAGCTGGAAGGGCGTGATTATTTGTATGAAAGATCACGCTGGATATTTTGGGGGCGCCTTGTTTTGTCTGATGAAGATAGCTCGATGACTGCTTCAATAAGATGGGTGCATAAAGATAAGCGGGATGATATAGAGCTATCAGGTCCCTTTGGGCAGGGTCGTACAATCATTACAATAACAGATAACTCAATCGTTATAGATGATGGTGATAATAGGCCTGTTCAGTATTCGGGGGCGGTAGATGAGTTGGTGTCGACGCATCTTGGTATTAAAATTCCGGTAATGGCGTTAAAATACTGGGTTATTGGTTTACTTGAGCCAGATGTTAAATATAAAAGTTTTGACGGTGGTTTTTCGCAGGCTGGGTGGCGAGTAAAATATCAGCAGATGCAGCAAGAGGGTCAGGACCTGCTGCCCAAAAAAATGAGGCTTGAGCAAGGTAGTGTTAAGTTGAAGCTAATTGTGAGTCGTTGGAATGTATCAAGTTAATAAAAACAATTGTTGGTAAAGTTAAAGTTTATGAAGCAAAAAACAATCGGTTGGGGTGAGAAATGGCCGGCACCCGCAAAAATAAATTTAATGTTGAGGGTAACAGGACAAAGAGAGGATGGGTATCATCTTTTGCAAACAGTGTTTCAGTTAACAGATTTATGTGATTGGCTAACTTTTCATCCGGTAGATGATGGGCGGATAACATTAAGCTCTCCCATACCAGGTGTGCCCGAGGAGACCGATTTAACGATACGTGCCGCTAATTTGCTCAAACAAGAAACAGGATATAAGCAAGGAGTGCGCATAGAAATAGAAAAAAACTTACCAATGGGTGGTGGCTTGGGTGGGGGTAGTTCAGATGCAGCAACAACACTTGTCGCTTTAAATCGTTTGTGGGATCTAAATTTGCCCGAGCAGAAATTAAGGGATTTAGGTTTGCAGTTGGGGGCGGATGTCCCCGTATTTGTGCTTGGACACGCGGCTTGGGCTGAAGGTGTCGGTGAAAAACTGGAGAAAATTGATGTGCCAGAAAAGTGGCTTGTCATCATAAAGCCAGACTGTCATGTAGATACAAAAGAAATTTTTTCAGTTAAAGATTTGACAAGAGATAGTAAATCAATCACAATAACTGACTTTATTGCAGGACAGCATCAAAATGATTGTTTAGATGTTGTTTGCAAGTTATATCAGCCAGTAGAGGAAGCCTTGGTTGATCTTGGTGTTTATTCTGAAGCCAGGTTGACGGGTACAGGTGCATGTATTTTTGCTCAGTTTGATTCAAAAGAATCGGCAGTGGAGGCGCATGAATCTCTTAAAGAAAAATGGCAGGTTTATTTGACTCAGGGGTTAAATAAATCGATGCTGTTAGATAGACTGGACTGAATCGATTAATTGGGCTGTCGCCAAGCGGTAAGGCACGGGGTTTTGATCTCCGCATACCCAGGTTCGAATCCTGGCAGCCCAGCCAATTTTTATCTCCATTTACAGAATCAAGCGGAGTGCTTAAATGCAAGATGCCTCTATGATGGTATTTTCTGGTAATGCTAACAGAGCTTTATCTGAGGGTATAGTGAGGAAGTTGAACATGCGACTTGGCATGGCAACTGTAGACCGCTTTAGTGATGGCGAAATAGTAGTAGAGATTGAAGAGAACGTTCGCGGTAAGGATGTCTTCGTAATCCAGCCGACATGTTCCCCGGCTGATGAGCACTTAATGGAATTGTTGGTGATGGTCGATGCTTTAAAAAGAGCTTCTGCCTCACGTATAACAGCTGTTATACCTTATTACGGGTATGCGCGTCAGGATAGAAGATCGCGCTCTGCAAGGGTGCCCATTACCGCAAAATTAGTTGCAAACATGATAGCTACCGCAGGTGCGGATCGTGTTTTGACTGTTGACCTTCACGCAGATCAAATCCAGGGTTTTTTCGATATACCAGTGGATAATGTTTATGCATCACCTCTGTTGTTGGGCGATGTTTGGCGTCAAAAGTATGAAAATTTGATTGTTGTATCACCAGATGTTGGTGGTGTTGTTAGAGCGAGAGCTTTGGCAAAGCGACTAGATGATGCTGATTTGGCAATTATTGATAAAAGGCGTCCAAAGGCAAATGTTTCGGAGATAATGCATATTATCGGTGACGTTTCTGGGCGGACTTGTGTCATGATTGATGATTTAGTTGATACAGCTGGAACTTTGTGTCATGCCGCAGCGGCACTTAAGGCTAATGGGGCGTTAAAGGTTGTTGCATACTGTACACACCCTGTGTTGTCGGGAGCAGCGGCAGAAAATGTAAGGAATTCTGTTCTAGATGAATTGATTGTGACGGATACGATACCGTTGAGTGAAGAGTTGCTTTCGGTTGATAAAATTAGGCAGTTGAGTGTTGCTGAGATGCTTGCTGAAACGATTAGGCGAATTGCTGAGAGTGAATCAGTTAGCTCGCTTTATGTTGATTAAATATAATTTGTTGTGTAGTGCTTGTAAGAGCGAGTTTGGAGAAAAAGATGTCTAACGTATTTGAGTTTGTAGCTGAAAATCGCGATCTATCAGGTAAAAGCGCGGCAAGAGCAGTTCGACGTAACGGTCAAGTTCCTGCGGTGGTTTATGGTGGCGAAGCTGCGCCTCAGTCGGTTGTTTTGGATCATAATGATGTTGTTAAGCATCTGGATCATGAGGCTGTTTATTCTCATGTGCTGGATCTAAAGATAGACGGCAAGACGGAGAAAGCGATTTTAAAGGGTGTTCAGCGTCATCCTGCAAAAAGTCAAATTTTACATTTGGATTTTATGCGTATTGATTTGACTCATGTATTAAAAGTGCATGTTCCGTTGCACTTTATTAATGAAGATGTTTGTCCTGGCGTTAAAATGGGTGGTGTTGTAACTCATTCGATGGTTGATGTTGAAGTTTCTTGTTTGCCAGCGGTTCTTCCTGAGTTTATTGAGATAGATTTGTCTGATGTGGAGCTAGGTGGTTCGATTCATCTTTCTAGCTTGGTTCTTCCTGAGGGGGTTGAGATTCTGGCTCTGGCTCAAGGTGCTGACCATGATCACACGGTTGCGCAAGTAATGAAAACTCGCGGACCAAAAGACGATGATGATGAAGAGTCATCTGAAGAAGCTGTTACTGAAGAGAGTTAATCTCGGTAAAAGGTGTGATTTAAATGATTAAGCTTATAGTTGGCTTGGGAAATCCTGGTCAGCAATATGAAAAAACCCGGCATAATGCCGGGTTTTTGCTTTTGGATCAGTTGGTTGATAGGTGCGGTGTTGCTTGGTCTAACGAGTCGAAATTCCAGGGCTGCGTTGCTACGGGTGTTATAGGTGGTTCAAAGGTAATTTTTCTAAAGCCTCAGGGTTTTATGAATCGCAGTGGGTTGGCAGTGGGGCTTGTGTCTCGATACTATAAGATTGCTGTAGATGAAATCTTGGTTGCTCATGATGAGTTGGACTTAAGTGCTGGGGTGGTCAAGCTTAAGAAGGGCGGTGGTCATGCCGGGCATAATGGTTTGCGAGATATTATTGCTAACTTGAGCGAAAAGGATTTTTACCGAATAAGAGTAGGTATTGGTCGGCCAAGCTCAGGAAAAAAAGTAGCTGATTTTGTTTTGTCTAATCCATCTAAAGAAGATTGGGGTCTTATGTTGTCTGCTTTTGAGCGACTTGAATCTCAGATGGGTAGAATAGTGATGGGTGATATGTCTATGGCTATGAATGTTTTGAATAAGGGTTAGTTTTTAAATTAATTGCTTAAATCCAATGAAATTAAGAGTTGTATGATTTTTTTTGGGATTGAGGTGATAAATATTTAAAATAACTGTTGACTATGAGGGTGGGTGTCCTCATAATACTAGGTTCAGGAGGGGTTCCCGAGTGGCCAAAGGGATCAGACTGTAAATCTGACGGCTCAGCCTTCGGAGGTTCGAATCCTCCCCCCTCCACCATCTTTGTTGTAAAGAAGATGTCTGCGGGTGTAGTTCAGTGGTAGAACTCCAGCCTTCCAAGCTGATTATGTGGGTTCGATTCCCATCACCCGCTCCAATTCTTTTTTGATCCAAAAGTGCTCATATAGCTCAGTCGGTAGAGCACTTCCTTGGTAAGGAAGAGGTCACCGGTTCAAATCCGGTTATGAGCTCCAGCTCCTGTGTAAACTTCACAATGATCGTCAGCAGTTTAGTGTTATTGTGGAAATAAAATAAATATCTTTATTGCGGTATTAAAAATACTGTAGTACAATC
>DAOWHF010000092.1:0-2470 GCA_030641565.1 Methylomarinum sp. | reverse complement strand
GGCAGGTAATGAGTAAAGAGGGAGTCTGAGCATAAGATATGGTGGAGAATTTAATCAACACACTGACTATCGGGTTTATGTTAAAGGTTTTGAAAAAGATGAAGCAGAAAAAGGCGCTGATGACTGGCGTATGGGACGAGGCGGTTTTAGAATAGATAGTGAGCCAGACATGCAAGATAAACTGACCTTGCAAAGTGATGTTTATCTGGGCGAAGAAGGGGAGCGAGCTACCTCAAATGTCAACACACCACCTTTTGGTACGTTTGCAAGTAAAACAGATGTTTTCGGCGCTAATGTTTTATTTCGTTGGCAAAGAGATCTTGGCGACGATTCAGATTTAAGTTTTCAGACCTATTATGATCATACAGAGCGTGAACATTTTTATGTGACAGATAAACGCGATACGGTAGATGTTGATTTTCAGCATCGCTTACAAGCGTTATGGCAGCAAGAAATAATCTGGGGTCTGGGTTTTCGTTATATAGGAGATGAAACTGATGCAGGGACAGTAATGAAACTATCTCCTCAGAATCGTTCAGACCGGATATATAGTGCTTTTGTACAGGATGAGATTAGTCTGATTGATAAGCAATTAATATTAACCCTGGGTTCCAAAGTAGAACATAACAGTTATACCGGATTTGAATATCAACCCAGCGCCCGTTTACTATGGAAACCTTTTGATAAACAGAGTCTATGGGGATCAGTTTCTCGTGCTGTTAGAATTCCCAGTCGAATAGAACAAGATGTTGACCTGCAACGTACTCTTGTTTCACCAACACGGGGACTGAATATTGTAGGTAGTCGGGATATGGATGCCGAAGAATTGATTGCCTATGAATTGGGCTATCGTTTTCTGCATAACGACTATAGTTTTGATATCAGCCTTTTTTATAATGATTATGATAATCTTCGTACCATTGAGAGAGGCTCAATAATACCAGGAACACCTAATATTATACCTTTGGTTTTGGATAATGAATTAACGGGTGAGGTTTATGGTCTGGAGATAGCAACTAATTGGGTGGTTAATGAAAACTGGCGTTTACATGGAGGGTATTCCTTTACTCAAATGCAGTTGCATTATTCAGAAAACAGTACTGATACGACAGAAGAACTGGATGAAGGTGATACGCCGCATCATCAATTTACAGCAAGGTCAAACTGGCAAGTCTTTAAAAACTGGCAATTTGATACAGCAGTGCGTTATGTGGATATGGTAAGGGCAGGGGCAAGTAAAGAGGCTGTTGATTCTTATGTAACAATAGACTTACGAGTTGCCTGGCAGGCCCATGAATCAGTTGAGCTTTCGGTTATTGGACAGAATTTATTGGGAAAACACCGGGAGTTTCGGGGCTCTACAGTGGATATACAAGCGACGGATGTTGAGCCTAGTCTGTTTGTTAAGGCTGATTTACGATTTTAACTTTCATATTTCAAATGAGAAGTTATATATGATAATTAGCCTTTAAAACAGCCGATAAAGAGGAATGCTTTTTGTGTTACCCCTCTCAATAGAGAAGGATAACAAGCTGTCTCTACAAGGCTTTATGATTTTCCAATCATCCCACCTAGCTTAACTTGTTTTCCTGCTTTAAAATCAGTATCCCACTCAACAGCAAGTAGTACTACACCGTCGATTCCTTGTATTACGCAAGCTTCATACGGGTTACTTGTTTTTTCTTTTGCTTTTATAATGAATTAACGTATCTGTTCTGTTGATTTGGGAAATACAAATAAGTCATACACTTTTTTTATGACAAAACTATGACAAAAACAAAGAATGATCTGATTTTGTAGAGGTATATTGTTAAAATTGGGGATTACTCATTAAATTAAGTCATCATGAAAAAACATTCTGCACTTCCCAAGGAAGGAATCAACGGTCTAAAAGAAAATTGGCACAGTGATTTACAAGCTGGTTTTTTTGTCTTCCTTATTGCCTTACCTTTATCTTTAGGTATTGCTATTGGTTCTGGTTTTCCACCTTCAGCAGGGATTATTACAGCTGTTGTGGGTGGCTTATTAGTTTCACGCCTTAATGGTTCTTATATAGTCATTAATGGCCCCGCGGGAGGATTGATTGTCGTTATGCTGGCTGCAGTGGAGTCGCTCAGCGATGGCGATATAATGTCAGGCTATCGTTATACACTGGCAGCCGTTATGATTGCGGGTTTATTTCAAGTGATTATGGGACGCTATAAGATGGGCAGCTTGAGTGCTTTTTTTCCTACGCCTGTGGTACACGGAATGCTAGCTGCAATGGGTATCAGTATTATGGCCAGACAAGTTCATGTGATGTTAGGCGCTGCGTCCGAACCTGGTAGTCTTTTTTCCTCAATCGCACAAATTCCAAACAGCCTATTAAATTCCACCCCAGAAATTGCAACCATAGGCTTAATCTCTTTTGCCATTTTACTTTTCTGGCCTCTTTTAAAACAAAGCAAGATAGGTAAAATTCCCGCGCCTC
>DAOWHF010000134.1:0-4748 GCA_030641565.1 Methylomarinum sp. | reverse complement strand
TTAGCTGAAATAGCACCGGATTTATTACACCCTGTCAGCCATATCTCTTATGCCCAATTATGGAATGAATACGATAAATCTAACTTAAACCAAAAAAAGATAGCTATCACCTTTACTGTCTAAATTCGACTACAAGATGGGTACAATTCGTTTTGCCCATCCTACAAGCTTAGCAAAACAACGTTCGTCCACCATCAACCGTTATTATTTGCCCCGTAATATAGCCAGCATCTTCAATCAAAAAAGCAACGGCTTTTGCAATATCATCAGGCTGTCCAGCACGCTTTAATGCTACTCTTTGCAAAATTTCGACTTTATCTGACTCAAGCAATTCATTTTCTGGCCATAGGATAGCGCCCGGAGAAACACCATTTACCCTAATATCTGGCCCTAACTCTTTTGCCAAGACCTTAGTCATAGCTGCCAAACCTGCTTTCGCTATACTATAAACCGGATGCCCCTTTAATCCTCGTTCCGCATGAATATCAATAATATTAATAATGCATCCTTTATTAGCGAATAAGGTACTAGATAATGCCTGCGATAGAAAAAAAGGCGCTTTTAAATTACTTCCCAACAACTCATCCCAGGCTTGCTCCGACACATCGGCTACAGCCTGTGGATAAAATGCGGATGCATTATTAATCAACACATCCAAAGAACCCCATGCTGCTTCTGCTTCTTTTGCTAATCCTGATAACTGCTTTATATCCAGCAAATCTGCCTGCAATATTTTTACTGACTCTGGTCTTTTGGTATTCAGCTCATTAAATAATTGAACTGCCTCTTGCTCTGATGCTCTATAGTGCAAAAAGACATTACAGCCTTTATCATGTAATGATCTGGCACAAGCTGCTCCTATTCGTTTGGCCGCACCAGTAATTAAAACATTCTTCTTCATTGTTAATACACCTTATGAACAAATTTTTGGTTTTGTTAATCACCCTACTATTAACCGCATGCAACAAATCAGAACCTATTTTTGACAAACTTTCCCAAAATGCTGTTATTTTGGCATTTGGTGATAGCCTTACATACGGAACGGGGGCGTCAGAAGAAAATGCCTACCCCGCCATTTTAAGCAACCTAAGTACTCTTGAAGTGATTAATGCCGGCATCCCTGGCGAAATAAGCCGGGACGGACTAAGGCGGTTACCTAGTTTACTGGATGAATACCAGCCAGAATTACTAGTGCTGATTCACGGAGGCAATGACATACTTAGAAAAATTTCCCAACAACACACCAGCGACAATCTAAAACAAATGATTAAGCTAGCCAACCAGCGCAATATTAAAATTATTATGCTTGGCGTACCTAAACCGAATCTTTTTGTTTTGGATAGCGTAGAAATTTATCAACAAATTGCGGAAGAACACAATATACCAATTGATCTGGAAACCTTACCTGACATTTTGAGTGACAATCAACTTAAGTCGGATACCATTCATCCAAATAACGAAGGCTACCAGATAATGGCTGAAAATATTTTTAAACTGTTAGTTGAAGCAGGTGCTTTATAACACGTTGTGTACCCGCTGTTATTTATTTTTCAGCTCGCCTGACAAAGAAACGCGAAAACAACAATCCCGTTTCAAATAACAGCCAAATGGGTACAGCTAACAAGGTTTGAGAAATTGCATCAGGTGGGGTTAAAAACATACCGACAATAAATGCTCCCACAATCACATAAGGGCGCTTATCTGCCAAGCTTTGTGGTGATGCCAGACCTGTCCAGACTAAAACAATGGTCACAATAGGTACTTCAAACGACAACCCAAACGCAAAAAACAAGGTCAGCACAAAATCTAAATATTTAGCGATATCTGTCATTACGGCTACGCCTTCTGGTGCAGCTGCAGTCAAAAACCCAAAAACCAGCGGAAAGACTACATAGTAAGCAAAGGCTACTCCTAAATAAAACAGGCCTGTACTGGCGACCAATAAGGGTAGAACCATCTTCTTTTCATGGCTATATAGACCCGGTGCAACAAACGCCCAGAAATGAAAAAGAATAACAGGTACGGAAAAAAAGACAGACCCCACTAAAGCTAATTTAAACGGGGTTAAAAAGGGCGAAGCAACATCTGTGGCTATCATGGTGCTATTTTCTGGCATGTGCTGCAACAAAGGGCCGGATAAAAAAGTATAAATTTCATTTGCAAACGGAGCCGCACACAAAAATACCACTAAAACAAACGCAACCACACGCAATAATCGATTGCGCAATTCTACTAAATGACTAATAAAAGGCTGCTCATTAGCCTCAGAAGCAGGATCATTTTGTGTCATCAGTTTGTTTTACTTCTTCAGATAATGATTTTATTGATGAAGTCACCTTATTCACAGTATCAGATCCTTCTTCCAGCACATTTTGAACCTCTTCTATGCCTGACTGCTCTTTAAATATTTGACGCATTTCTTCAGCTTGCAGCTCTTCCTTAATTTCGGCCTTAACCGATGCCACCATATTTCTTGTTTTACCTACCCAAAACCCGGCAACTCGCGCTGCTTTAGGTAGTTTTTCAGGACCAATGACAAGCAAGCTCACCAATCCAATTAAACACAATTCCCAAAAACCAACATCAAACATGTTATTTTTCGACTTTTTCTTGCTGTTCAGTTGAGGCTTCGCTATCGATAGTATCACCCTTTTCCTCAGTAATAATCTTATCTTCACTACCGTCTTTTACAGCTGAACGAAAACCTTTAATCGCACCACCTAAATCGCCACCCAAATTACGCAGACGCTTAGTTCCGAATAATACGATGACTATTGCCAGAATAATTAATAACTGTGTAACACTGATACCCATTTTTTTACTCCCAATTCGTCATTGATAAAACGCCTACATGTTTTTATTTGGTACTACGCTGAGCTTTTTCTTCTAACCCTGACAAACCAAAACGACGCTGCAACTCTGCTAACACATCATCAGGGCCTAAGCCTTGATCTGCCAACATAACCATAGTATGAAACCACAAGTCAGCTGTTTCATAAACAATCTGCTCTTTATTGCCATCCTTTGCAGCAATAACTGTTTCAGTGGCCTCTTCACCCACTTTTTTCAATATATGATCCAATCCTTTAGCATATAAACTAGCCACATAGGATTTATCAGCTGGCTCCTGCTTACGCTGTTCCAGTATATCGGCTAATTGCTGTAAAACGTCACTCATTCTTCTCACACTTCGTCAAAAAAGCTATAAATCCAATTATTTATATAACTCAATGATCATTCTATTAATTTTAAAAAAAATCTCACACAAAGGCACGGAGACACAAAGTTAAGAGCCAAAGCTCTTTTCTCTTCTTGGTGTTTCTATACCTTCGTGTCACCAATTAAAAATGCACCGTTCCTTACACTAAAATACTAGGAATTAATTTCTCCATTGATTATTCTGAAAATACCATCTTTCATCAATACGTCACCAAAATTCAAAAGATAGCCAAGCTTATAATCAGTTAGCTTTAGATATGTTAAAACTTGTTTTTTGTGTACCTTGTTAATGGATTCAACAGATTTCAACTCGATTATAACTTTATTTTCAACAATAATATCGGCTCTAAAACCTTCAATAAAACTTATTCCATTATATGTTATAGGAATTGGAACTTGCCTACTAACCGACAGACCTCGCTGTTCAAGCTCGTGCGCAAGGACGACTTCATACACAGTTTCAAGAAGACCAGGGCCTAAGCCTATATGCACATTAACTGCACTATCAACTAATATTTTCCCAATCTCATTTTCATTCATTTTAATTCGCATTTTTTTCACACAAAGGCACGGAGACACAAAGTTAAAAGCCAAAGCTCTTTTCTCTTCTTGGTGTCTCTGTGCCTTTGTGTGATCTATGCTCTACAATCTATAAATTGCTTTAGGGTCTTTTAGTACAGGCTCTTTTGCCTGCCATTGGCCATTAACCAGACTTCTAAAAAAACAACTTTCTCTGCCTGTATGACATGCAATACCGCCTTGTTGTTCTATCTTAAGCAGAATCACATCTTCATCACAATCCAGCTGTATATCAATCACTTTTTGCTGATGTCCTGACTCTTCACCTTTACGCCATAAGCGTTGTCTTGACCTTGACCAATAGACCGCATAACCATTTTCAACCGTCAACGCTAAAGATTCTCGATTCATCCAGGCAAACATGACGACACGGCCTGAATCCGCTGCTTGCGCTATGACTGGCACTAAACCATCATCAGTCCAGCGAACCTCATCTAACCAAGATCCAGACATTACAATCGCACCTCAATACCACGAGATCGCATTTTTTGTTTCGCTTGTTCGATACTGTATTCCGCAAAATGGAAAATACTGGCCGCCAAGACAGCATCAGCTTTCCCCTCAATGACACCATCAGCTAAATGATCTAAATTACCCACACCACCCGAGGCAATAACAGGTACTGACACCGCATCACTAATTGCTCTAGTCAAAGCCAGGTCAAAACCTTCACGGGTACCATCTCTATCCATACTGGTTAACAGGATTTCCCCTGCACCATAATCTACCATTTTTATTGCCCATTCAATCGCATCGATTCCTGTGCTTTTACGACCACCATGGGTAAAAATTTCCCAGCGACTGGGTTCATTTTCAGCACTGACTTTTTTGGCATCGATGGCAACGACTATACACTGTGATCCAAACTTTTCTGCTGCTTCACGTACAAATTCAGGTCTAAATACGGCCGCACTATTAATACCGACCTTATCCGCACCAGCATTTAACAT
>DAOWHF010000029.1:0-5031 GCA_030641565.1 Methylomarinum sp. | reverse complement strand
TCAGCAATTAACTCAGTATAGTAGCGTTTTAACGCCCCTAACCCATCAAGCTGTGGGTTTTGCAGATGATTAGTTAAGCGCTGAATAAAGGGTTCTATGTAGTGAGTAATGACTTCAGCACAATATTCTTCTTTACTACCAAAATAGTTATAAAAAGAACCTTTAGGGATGTTAACGGTTTCCAGAATTTCTTTAAGGCCTGTGCCGTGGTATCCCTGTTCGGTGAGCATTAATACACCTTGATCCAGTAGCTTTTTTCGTTTTAAATCTTTGTTTGTAGATTCTGACATGGTTTTAATATATGACCGGTCGTCTCGATTGTCAATGTAAAATTTATGATGTTGTATTTGGGGTCTCAGTTGGTATCTTATTTTGTTTAAGTAGAAGCCCATTCACACCAAGGCGCAAAGGCACAGAGAAGAGCGATTATTTCTCTTCTTTGTATCTTAGTGTCTTTGTGTGATTTTTTATGTCTGTGGATTATGGGAAATGGCGGGAATGATTTTAACCTGTTGTTTTTAAAGTGAAGGTAACCGGTCCATCATTGGTGAGCGATACTTTCATGTCAGCACCAAACTGTCCGAACTCGGTTGTTGGGTAGATTTCTGTGGCGAGATCACAAAAGTGCTGAAATAAAATCTGTCCTTTTTCGGGTGTTGCCGCGGTAGAAAAGCTCGGGCGATTACCACTTTGTGTGTTTGCCGCTAAAGTAAATTGTGGAATAAGCAATAAGCCACCCTCAATATCGCGCAGGCTTAAGTTCATTTTGTCGTTTTCATCAGCAAAAATACGATAATTAAGTATGCGTTCTAATAAACGTTTAGCTTCTTTCTCTGTGTCTTCTTTTTCTATTGCAACCAAGGCCATTATGCCCTGATCAATTTTTCCTAGGGTGATATTGTCTACAACAACTTGGGCTTTGGTAACACGTTGAATAATTGTAAGCATAGAGAGTGGTATTTATGGATGAGCGGAGTAAGATGAATAATTATCGTCGGCTAATTTAACATTGATTATGAATTTTTTGTTATCCCTTTTATTGATATTTTCTTTTCCAGTTCAAGCAGAGATTTTTCAGTGGCTTGATGATAATGGACAAAAACACTTTTCTGATAAACCGCATCAAGGCGCGCAAACATTACAGTTAAATGCGGGTTACAGCTATTACTCAGTAAAGAGAGTTTTTGATGGCGATACTATTTTATTAAGCAACGGTAATAAAGTGCGTTTTTTAGGTATCAATACGCCGGAAGTAGAAGGGCGGAATAAACAGGCTCAGGCTGGTGGTGATGAGGCAAAGCAGTGGCTGGTAAATCAATTAAAAGGCACAAAAGTGCGCCTAGAAAAAGATGTGGAAAAACAGGATAAATATGGGCGTTTGCTGGCGCATGTATTTACTGAGGCTAAAGAACACCTTAACCTGAAATTAGTTGAAAAAGGCCTGGCTACAGTGAATGTGTATCCGCCTAATTTAAAGTATACCGATGAATTGATTAAGGCACAGCAACAAGCAGAATTAAGTCAATTAGGTGTTTGGCGATATAAGGAATATGCACCTAAATCAGTAGAACAGATAAAGAGGGGGAGCTTTAAGGGTTGGCAAAGAGTAGTGGGACGAGTGAAAAATGTTCGTCATACTCGTAAATACAGTTATTTAAATTTATCGGATAGTTTTGGCTTAAAAATACACCGTAAAACAGCGACATTATTTCCAAAACTAGAAAGTTATGTCGGCAAGCAGGTAGAAGCGAGGGGTTGGATTAATAAACGTAAAAAACAATACAGTATGTTTATTCGTCATCCTAGTGCAATTAAAAGGTATGAATAGTATTCATACCTTTTGGTCATTACCTGTGGTTTATTTAAGCAGCCCCGAGAATGGTTTAAGTGAAGCTGTGTTGTGTTGTTTGCAAACGGTTAACTCATAGGTTTTGTCATCAACAGTAATTGATGTATCTTCTAAAGTGGTTGTGCGTTTGCATCTTGTTCCTTTAGCCGTACTGGCTTGGCATTGACTACTGTTATCTTTTAAATTAATACTATCGTTGCTGGTTTCTACGATAGTTTCTATTTTTGTGGCAGTGTCATCAGCAACTTTTTCTGCTTCGATCTGTTTTGTCAGTGTAGTATCTGCGGAGACTGCTTCTACTTCAGTCTGTTCTTTGGCAGCAGGGGTGTCAGATTGTTGTGAGACAAACGGTTTGACGCAGTTTAGTTGTTTTCTAAAAACGAACATAATAGCGATAACAAGTAGTAATGGCCATATAGGTGGTAAAAAGCCAGAATCAGTTGTTTCAGCAGCCATGGCCATTCTAGAATTAAAGATAATGAATGTGGCGCTTAATAAAATGGAGATGCTTTTGGTTCTGCGCATTGTGATGCCTTTTTTTCTGTGGGTTAGGTTTATTTGCTTGTTTTTAAAGTGGTTATGCTAAAAATAGCATGTCTTAGAGAATTATTGAAATTTATTGTGAAAATAGTTCTAAAGCCCCTGGCATAAAAAACTCACTGACCAGCATTTTATGTTTTTGAATCGCATAGACCGTTCGTCTTCCCCAGACTTTTTGTTCAACATCAACCTTTTGTATTAATGCAGGTGTCCATATTTTGTGCTGTACACAGCTAATATCTAATTCTAAGCGTTCTAGTTTAGGGTAAGAAAAAATGACTTCACCTAAGGGCCGAGTACCTAAATGCGATAAATTTCGTTTGGCTATTTTTATGGTTTTTTCGGGCAGAATGGTTCTGGCAAGAATTAAGGGTTTGCCATCCGCGTGTAATAAAACTTCCCTGACTAAATTGTATTGTTGGTGAGGAAGGTTTAATAGTTTGCATTCACTCAGGAACGCGGGTTTCCAGCGGTGAAACAATATTTCAACTGTAAATGCAGAGCCGTAAACGTTACGTAGTCTACGAGTTAATGAACCTTTTTCATAAACCCATGAGTGCACATCAGCAGGCAATGTCTGTTTGATGCCTGGGTGTTTTTTTTTCCAGTGTGGGTCTTGAGTGAATAGAAAGCTATTTTTATGCACTAATTTTTATACCTCGGAATAAAGAGTGGTTTGACCTAGCCAGCGATCAATTATAGGTTGGATTGTCTTTGGGTATTGACTACAGATAATTTGAGCTGCGTCCTGTACCGATTCGAGTAAATCTGTGTCTCGATTGAGGTTAGCAATTTTTAATTGCATCATCCCTGTTTGTCTAGTGCCCATAACATCGCCTGGGCCGCGTAATTCTAAATCTTTTTCGGCAATCACAAAGCCATCGTTACTTTCTCTTAATACCCCAAGTCTATGTCTACCCATATTAGATAACGGGCTTTGATACATTAATAAACAGTAGCTTTCCTGGTCACCCCGACCGACCCTGCCGCGTAATTGGTGTAGTTGAGATAAGCCTAATCGTTCGGCATTTTCAATAATCATTAAACTTGCATTAGGAACATCGACACCCACTTCAATAACCGTGGTTGCCACTAATAAATCATAATCATGATTTTTAAAGCCTTGCATGATGGTATCTTTGTCAGCCGATTTCATTTTACCGTGTACCAGAGCGACACGTACATCGGGTAATACTTGAGTTAAATACTCGGCAGTTTTTTCTGCGGCTTCACATTGTAAAACCTCAGATTCTTCAATTAAAGTGCAGACCCAGTATGTTTGGTGCTTGTTAGCTGTCCAGCGATTGATTTTAGTAATAATGTCTTCGCGTCTTTCAGCAGGGATAACGCAAGTTTTTACTGGTTTTCTGCCGGGTGGTAGTTCATCAATAACGGAAATATCTAAATCAGAATACTGCAACATAGCCAGTGTTCTGGGGATAGGGGTCGCTGTCATAACTAATTGATGTGGGCGACGATCCTGATGTTGACCTTTTTCCCTTAGCGCAAGGCGTTGATGTACGCCAAAACGATGTTGTTCATCAATAATAATCAAGCCCAGGTTGTTAAAAACAACACTCTCCTGAAATAAGGCATGTGTTCCTATAATAATGTTGGCAGATCCATCTTCTATAGCCGCTAAAGATTCCTTTCTGGCTTTACCTTTTAGCTGACCAGTTAAGTAAACAATGTGGCTGTTGGCGTTTTCGAACCATTGTTTAAAATTGCGTAGGTGCTGTTCTGCCAGTAATTCGGTGGGTGCCATAATGGCAACTTGATATTGGGTTGATATCGCTAATAAAGCAGCGAAAGCTGCGACAATGGTTTTCCCTGAGCCTACATCACCTTGTACCAGTCTAAGCATAGGGTGGTTTGATGTGCAATCTGCGGTAATTTCATTCACCACACGATTTTGAGCAGCAGTTAACTGAAAGGGAAGGCTGTTTAGAAAATCATTAATTTTTGCGTTATCAATATTAAACACAGGGGCTTGCCACTTTTTAACTGCCGCTTTGTTTTGGATTAATATTAGATGATGAGCTAATAATTCCTCAAAAGCTAATCGCTTTAATGCAGGTAAATTGCCTTGTTGTAGTTGTGCGGCGGTAACTTGTTCTTCAGGTTGGTGTAATGCCAGTAGTGCCGTCTTTAGTGTAGGGAAATTAAATTTCGATAAGATGGCCTGAGGTAACCAGTCTGTCAGGTTGTCTGGGTGTTCTAGGTAGCATGATAATGCTTGTTTAACTGCTTTTCTAAGTGTTGCCTGTCGCAAGCCTTCGGTTAAAGGGTAGATGGGGCTTAAACAAGGTTCTGTGATATTTTCTGTAGAAGAAATGACTTTGTATTCAGGATGGACTATTTCCAGCCCTTGGTAACCATGCCGGATTTCACCAAAGCAACTAACTAATGTGCCTGGGCTTAGGTTTGACTTTTGTTTGGCGGTAAAGTGAAAAAACTTTAAGGTCAGATAGCCTGTTTGATCACTGATCCTACAGACAAGGCTGTTTTTCCCTTTAAGTAATACCTCGGTAAACTCAACCGTACCGCAGGTGAGTACAGACATTCCTGGGGTAAGGGTGTTTATGGGGTATATTCTGGTTCTGTCTTCGTAACGAAGGGGTAGGTGAAACAGCAGATCTTTA
>DAOWHF010000349.1:0-7694 GCA_030641565.1 Methylomarinum sp. | reverse complement strand
CCATCTTCCATCCAGCCTTTATCAAACACCTGAAAGAAAATTTCATGCACATCGGGGTGAGCTTTTTCAACTTCATCTAATAAAACAATAGAATAAGGTCTACGTCTAACCGCTTCTGTTAATACCCCGCCTTCACCATAACCAACATAACCAGGAGGTGCTCCTTTTAAGGTAGATACAGTATGAGCCTCTTGATATTCACTCATATTAATAGTGATCACATTTTGCTCACCACCATATAAAGTTTCAGCCAGGGCCAATGCCGTTTCTGTTTTACCTACGCCCGATGTTCCTGCGAGCATAAACACGCCTATGGGTTTATTAGGATTATCCAGGCCTGCTCTGGAAGTCTGGATTCGTCTGGCAATCATATCCAAGGCGTGACGTTGCCCGATAATGCGTTTTTCGATGTTATCGGCAAGATGTAGAATATTTTCCACTTCATTTTTAACCATACGTCCGACAGGAACACCTGTCCAGTCACCTACAACAGCAGCTACGGCTTGGTGATCAACACTAGGTAAAATGAGTGGCGATTCACCTTGGAATTCATGCAATTGTGTTTGCAAAGCTTTTAAATCAGTTAATAACACATCGCGATCCGGCGAGCCCACTTCGGCTTCCGTCACCTCGTCAACTGTTTTTTCTAAATCACTCTCTGTGCCTTCAACTTTGCCAGTTTCCTGGCGTAACTGTTTACGTAAATCCAGAATTTTAGTAACTAAATCACGCTCTGTATTCCAGCGTTCATCTAGCTGAGCCAAACGTTCTTGCTCTTCTGTCAATTTTTCATTGGCTAGCGCTTCACGTTCAGAAACTTCAACACCCACTGACTTTTCTCTGCCAATAATTTTTAATTCAGTTTCCAAAGCAGCTATGCGCTTACGACTATCATCAACTTCTGCTGGTACGGCATACTGTGAAATTGCTACCCGTGCACAGGCTGTATCTAATAAGCTGACTGATTTATCGGGTAATTGACGTGCGGGAATATAGCGATGGGATAATCTGACTGAGGCTTCCAAAGCTTCATCCAGCACTTGTACCTGATGGTGATTTTCCATCACAGAAGCCACACCACGCATCATTAATATAGCTTTTTCTTCACTCGGTTCATCCACTTTTACCACCTGGAATCGTCGAGTTAAGGCCGGATCTTTTTCTATATGTTTTTTATATTCAGCCCAGGTTGTTGCTGCAACAGTACGTAAAGTACCTCGTGCTAATGCCGGTTTTAATAAATTAGCCGCATCGCCTGTTCCGGCAGCACCTCCTGCACCAACTAATGTATGTGCTTCATCTATAAACATGATGATCGGTTTTTCTGAGGCTTGAACCTCATCTATCACCTGTCGTAATCTATTTTCAAACTCCCCTTTCATACTGGCACCCGCCTGTAACAAACCAATATCCAAAGTTCGTAAGGTGACATTTTTTAAAGGCGGGGGCACATCACCTGCCACGATTTTTTGCGCAAAGCCTTCAACTACCGCAGTTTTACCCACACCAGCCTCCCCTGTCAAAATCGGGTTGTTTTGTCGCCTGCGCATTAAAATATCAATGACTTGTCTAATTTCCTCATCTCGACCCACAATAGGGTCCATTGTTCCTTCTCGTGCTTGTGCAGTCAGATCCACAGTAAATTGCTGTAACGCTTCCTGTTTACCCATTTGCGCAGCAGGCATCGCACCACTGGCTTCCCCAGGAGCGGCCCCACCACCGACTTGAAAACCGTCATTAGCATGCAGGCCTTCTTCTGGAGAACTGCCTACGATTTCTGCAAAACGATCAGTTAATGTATCCAGTTTTATTTTTTCAAATTCTTTTGAGATACCGAGTAATGCATTATGTAAATTTTTAGTTTTTAAAATACCGACTACCAAATGCCCGGATCGAACCTGATTCTCTCCAAACATCAAAGTACCAAAAACCCAGCCCCGTTCCACAGCATCTTCAACATGTTGTGATAAATCGGAAATGGAAGTAGAACCTCTCGGTAACGAATCCAGACTATCGGTAAAATCCTTAACCAGAAGTGCGGGGTCTATATTAAATTGCTTAATAATCTGGTGTAAGTCTGAATCCTGTAGTTGTAAAATCTGGTGTAGCCAATGAGTTAACTCAACATAAGGGTTGCCACGCATTTTACAAAACACGGTAGCGCTCTCTATACCTCTATAGCATATACTGTTTAATTTCCCAAACAGAGCCACTCGACTAATTTCTGACATTACATTCCCTCAGTGTTATTTATATTCAATTAAACTTAAGTGTTCTTTAATGGGTTTAATACTAAAGCATCGGCATCTTTTAAAGATGTTCTAAGTCCTAACCAGCTAGACCAGCCAAGACGTTCGCCACCGCCCAGCCTTACGCCTTTAATTTCTTCAGATTTAAGTATTAAATTAATATCCCACTGTAATTCATGACCAATATAATTGCGTACTATAGCTTTTAATTTTTCTAACCTTTCACCTGAAGGTAATAAGCTTTCATACTGCTGCATGGTTAATGGTCCAAATACCAGCCTGAATTTATTCTGACAGCCCCAGACTCGACTACCTAAGACTGTAGACATGCCTAAAGTACAGGTTCTAGGTGAACGCCCTAATCTGGATAAGTCTGAGCTTTGTATTTCCAGCCATTCACCTACAAATTGCTGGAGATTAACTGGCAATTTAAAAAAATCTGTAATAATCGCTTTCAGTCCATCAGCATTTTTAGCATGATGAGCTAAATGCCCGGCATAATGTAATTTAGCCAAATCAGGCATAGCATCTCTTTGTAATAAAGTGCTATCACCGATGCCCAATAATGAACCGGTATAATTTGAAAACCGGTCATTCAATGGCCGGTCAAAATTAAAAGTAGGTTCAGTATTCGCTCTTGCCCGATAAAACAGGCTAATCATGCGATGATGAAAAATATCAGCAAAATGCGCCTGAGTATTGTCATGATTATTATGCATTCTGCTTTTTACATATTCCGTAATATGCAGGGGCATAGGACCATTAGGTCCAAACAAACCAAAGAAATATTCCTTCAACCGGGCCGCTTTTCCTGTTTTAGCAGGAACATACTGACTGATTGTTGAAGGTTCAAATGCCAGTGTCACTTCTTGTGCAAAACGCACCGGATCATCAGACGGACGTTTTGATTGGCCAATCAATGGCTTGTCAGAGTAGGCACATTCGATTAAGCGCAATGCATGAAAGAAACCGAATTTATACGGTTCTTTCTGCAACTTAACTGCTAAATCGTTTCTCTTTTCCCGATTCTCGCCGGCCATCTTATAATTTCTCCTCTATCCGTTGACGTTATAACGGTTTCGGTAAACGAATTAATTGACACATAACGGGCTAAAAACTGCTCCATTACCGCACCCAATAAAAATACTCCACTGCCTTCAAATGCGGCCTCTTCAAAATTCAAGGTTATTTCCAGTCCACGACCAAATACGATGGGCCCTTCTGCATTTATCCTTCTGACTATCGACCTGGATGCAACTGATAACAAGCCATCAATTTGTTTGGCTATAGATGCGTCACTGTATTCGCCATAGAGTTTTAATAAGCTTCTTAATGCAGCTGCACCCTCTTTTTCATTGCTGTCAACTAATGTTAAATAGTTTAAGGATAAATGACTGATTAAATGCCAGGCCGTTCCAGCATTAGCATTAGACGGTCTTGGTTTAGTCGGTCCGGCAATACTACGAATACTTAAAACCGGCGCACCTTTTTGCATGGAAAAATCCGTTTTTCCTCCCCCTATCGGCATTTGTAGCGGCAGGTCGCGATTACTGCACAGTGTTTTTATGCCTAATTGTCTTAAATCCTGACTGTAAGGCGCCTCATTAGCATCGACCAGTGAAATAAACACTTCATTTCCAATATAACTGGAGCGCGGTCCCTGTCTTTTTTGTTTAGAAGACAGTAACCGCTGTTGGCGATGCAAGGCGTAATAAGCCAGTTGAATTGAATAATCTCTGGTGTCGTTAAAATGATAGAAAGGCAAAAAACTTTTTTCTTCATCTTTACTTTCATCACTACTGATACCTGTCACTTCTGTTATCTGACAGACTTCATAATCCATTGGTCTGGAGCGGTCGGGAACGACATGAAACTCAGATAGCTTTTGATTAACATGAACACGGTCGACCCGTTTAGGAAATAAATTGATTGCCGGAGTACAAAACAGTGCGAACTGAGATACTTCAACAGCGTTAATGAGTTTTACGTTGCTGCGATTGAGCATGATAATAATATCGACTTCATCAGTATCACAATCTTTTATTGCCTGCTTTAGCCCGGTCAATTCAGCAAACATATAACGCTCGGGAAAAGCAAAGTACTCTTGTAACAAGCGATAACCTTGAAAAGAACGGGGAGAATAGGACAACAAAGCCTGTTCATCTAAAAAACCATAACGACGAATGGGTTCATCTTTAATAAGATGCTGCCAGGCAATTGGTTTTTCTGTGGGTTGTACACAAACTGCAAATGAATTACCTATTAACTGCTCATATAAATACATAGGTAATTCACCGACACCTCTGAGATAAACAGGCAGTGAATCAAGGCTGAGTTCATTAAACTTAAGTCCGGCCGTTGTTTTAATACGTAAACGGATCCCCGCTTTTAGATCGGGTAAACTGGGCACACCCAGATTGGCCACTGCGCCTAAACTGGGCAAATATTCAGCCGCGGTAATTTCAAGTGGCCATAAATCAACATTATGTGCCGTTCTATATTCACAGGCTGTTTGCTCACCTTTTGCCATTTGGCTGCGCAAAGACGAATGCCTCTCTATCTGAAAACCCTCAGCCAGAGAGCCTTCTGCCAAATCGGCCTGAAACTGAACCACGGTCATAGATGGCACGGGTTCGTTATAATTTGGATAGATCATATCCAGCAAATGCTGAGTAAATCGAGGGAACTCAGCATCTACTTTGAGCTGTACTCTGGCGGCTAAAAAGGCAAAACCTTCCAATAACCTTTCAACATAAGGGTCCGCGCATTCAAAACCATCCATACCCAAACGCGCAGCAATTTTAGGGAATTCTTTAGCAAATTCCCCGCCCATTTCTCGCAAATGGTGTAATTCAGAGTTGTAATAGCCTAGTAATTTGGGATCCATGATCAGCCATCCATATCACGTAAATTTACATCACCTGTAATCTTATTAATTTCTGTCCGTAAATAAAGATGTAAGGGTAATGGCTGGGCCCATAAATTTGCTTCTATATCAAAACTCATGGCTTGCTGATTCATTTCTTCAGATGATAAAACCTGAATAGTCAATGTATTGGGTAAAATACGCGGTTCAAAGGTATTGATAGCCTGTTTAAGTCCTTTTTCAATTTCAGACAAACTGACACCTGCCACCGTTCTACCCGCTAAATCTTTTATGCCATAATTTAAAACCGACTTGGCAACTTCAGGATAATCAGCTAAATCCACAACGGACTCGAACGAATCAGTATTTAATAACCAGGAAATATCGCGCAGTACTGATTGTCTTAGTTTATGCATAGACAATACCCGTTTTTCTCTGGATTCCTGTTGAGTATGTGGCTCATCATCAGTCAACCTGTCCAGTAACGAGGGCTGTAGACGTTCTTTTTGAGTTAATTCGGCCATATCACTTAGATTCAGCAACCGGATTAAATTTGATTTCTCTAATATCCAGCAAAGAGTAGTCATTCTGATCTGTGGTCAACATCCGTTGTCCCAACCCTTTATAGGTATCTGTTGATATTTCTTCCCACTCCGTTTTGCGGGCTAGTTGAATTTGAGATTCCGATGAATTCTCTGATCCTGAATAGCGACTAGGTATAAAGCCGAAGGCTTCACCGCCATTAGCCCAGACAAATTGTGCAGGTAACCAGGCAAAGTCTCTTAAATCCTCAGGTGCGGTTAACTGTATTAATGATAAACGATGAAAAGGAACCCAGTAATACTGACCATTAACCACGGCTTCCAGCATGGGTCCAATACGGCTATCAGCATCGGCAATCCATTCAAAAGGAACACTGTCAATTTCTCCTGAAACAACAGTCGCTTTATCTAAAGCTTCGGCACGTAAAGCCTTTGCGGCAGCTTCTTGACCATCAGCTTCCAGACGCAAAGCTTCAAGTAATAGCGCAATCCACGACTCCGGTTCACCAAACACCATCGGCGCCCTATTACCGGCAAATACATCTTGACGTATGCCTTCGCATAACAAAACCTGTTGATAGGTTTGCACCATAAATTGTGCCATATTATCCAGGTCTTTTAGTACATCCAGCTGTGTTCTGGCTTTATCCCATAATCCTAAAATTACCTGCAACTGAAAAAGTAAAACCCTTTGTTTAGCATCAGCAGGGGTTTTTCGCACATTCTGCTGGGTTGCTTTAAGAGCTTCAGTAAGTTCTCCCCGATTAATCAGTTCCGAAATATCCATTTACCCACCTTAATTATCAATAAAAAACGGAGGACATAAAGTCCTCCGCCAGTAAAAAACGACTTAGAATGCTTCGTTTTTAGATAAATCCCAGCCTTTTTCTTCACCTGATTCTGCAACGCTACCGTCTTTAAAGGTGTTATATGTCTGTTTAAAACCGTTGAAATTAATAGAAACACTTTCAGTCGGTCTCTCACCGCCACTAGATGCACTGTAAGAACTAATAATGGCTTCTTCTAATTTATACTCCAGATAATGCTGGCCTTTGGCGTCAGCACCACCTGTTTGAATAAAGTGAATAGTTGCCAAACCTAAACTCTTTCCACATGCCGCCTGCATCATTAATTCAGTAGATGCTTTATCCATTGATTTCGTAATCGTGAGTTCTGAAAAAGAAGGATTGCTGGTCTCACGATCTGTACCACCACCACTTGAAGAAATCGCGCGGCCCACACCAAGCTGCAGACTGTCAATCGTAATCCAATCAGCATGCTTCTCTACAGTACTATCACCTTTAATTGCAGTAGCGAAATTTAATAAAATCATTTTATTCTCCTAAAATATAATATAAAAAAAACAAAAAAGAACATTAACGAATGTTCAAATATACAGGTTAAAAACTAACCTTTTTGTGAAGGTAGTTTTGAGGTCAGCCTCAATGAAACAGTCAAACCTTCTAACTGATAATGAGGTCTGAGGAAAAATTTTGATTGATAGTAACCAGGGTTACCTTCAACTTCTTCCACAACCACTTCAGCACCAGCCAAAGGACGTCTGGCTTTGTCTTTTTCAGAAGCAACTGCAGGGTTAGCTAATACATACTGGCTAATCCAGGTATTCAACCACGACTCCATATCCTGACGTTCTTTAAAAGATCCGACTTTATCACGCACTATACATTTTAAGTAATGCGCAAAACGACAGGTTGCAAACAAGTACGGCAAACGGGCTGCTAGATTAGCATTGGCAGTCGCATCTGGATCATCATATTCTGCTGGTTTATGTAATGACTGAGCGCCAATAAAAGCAGCAAAATCTGAATTCTTTTTATGTAATAAAGGCATAAACCCAGCTTTTGCCAATTCAGCCTCACGACGATCTGTAATAGCAATTTCAGTAGGGCATTTCATATCCACACCGCCATCATCTGTTGGAAAAGTATGAACTGGCAAGCCTTCAACTGCACCGCCTGATTCTATCCCTCTGATTTGTGAACACCAACCATAAAGCTTAAAAGAACGATTAATATT
>DAOWHF010000187.1:0-7466 GCA_030641565.1 Methylomarinum sp. | reverse complement strand
TGTGGTCGCGGCGGCAAGACCTGCCGGGCCGCCGCCGCCGATGATAAGCAATTGATAATGATTATTCACTGCCATTATTCTCCATTGCAGGACCAACGCCCTGTTGAATATCAATCTGCATGCCGTCCTGCACATATGTAGCGCAAGCTCGCTGATTGGCTTTACCATTAATAACCATCAAACACTCATAACAGACACCCATCATGCAAAATGGCGCACGTCTGCTGCCCGAAACAGGCGTTGTTCGGGTATAACTCAGGTTTTGACTTAAGGCAACGGCAGCCACACTTATACCTTTCGAAACATGCAAAGATTGTCCATTAAGAATAATCTCAACACTCTCTGTTTGCTTACCAGGAAGTTGTTTAAACATGATTTATAACCGGATCTTGCTAAGAATATTATGATGTTCAAAGACCATGGTTTCCTGCAAATTAAGCGCTAAACCAATATGAGAGGATTCTGCACGTCTAAACATCGCTTCTGCGAGTGCCACATCGACATAAGATAAACCCACCGCATTAAAATAGATACGCTCATCATCCGATTCACGTCCCGGCTTATGATTTGAAACTAATTCGTGTAAATCGGCATGAAGATCGTTATGAGACAGCAGGCCTTCGGCGTACATACGACTTAAGGTTTGGGTACGATGAGTGACTGTTTCCCAATCATCACAAACGATTTTGTCGCATTGCTGAGCAACTGCATATTCATCTTCCCAGCCACCAATGTGGCTATAAAAAGCACCCGGTTTCATCCATTCAGCTTTTAATAATGGTCCTTGAGCACTGGTTGCTGTCACTAAAACATCAGCATCTAGCATAGCGTCGCGTGCCACAGTGTTAGCACCTATAAAAGTCATGTCAGGCAAGATCGGTGATAACTCGGCGATAAACTGCTCTTCCTCGACAGCTGTTTTGGCAGCAACCCGGCATTCTTTTAAGCTGGGACGAACCACTTTCATCGCCAGCAAATGCATTTTTGCCTGTTCACCTGCACCAATAAAACCTATGCTTTTACTGTCTTTACGCGCCAAATGTTTAGCGGCAATACCGCCCATGGCGGCTACCCGCATATTCGATGCCAGGGTACCGTCCATAACGGCAACTGGAAAACCTTTTTCAATTTCCGACAAAATAAAAATAGCCGATAAGTTTTGCACATCGTAACGCTTTGGGTTACGAGGAAAAACTGACACCCACTTGGCACCACAGATTTTTTCATCTAACAGGGTAGCCGGCAGGCAGTTGATTCGATCCTGACTGACTGGATCAAAAATCTGCACAATTTTTTCTGGAAACATAATGCGATGATCTTCAAACGCCAGCATGGATTTTTCAGCAACTTCAATTGCCATTCGCAAATCAAAACACCCTGCATCCAATAAATCTTCCTGTGACAGGTAGGTAAAACCCACACGATGAGAAGCCATATACTCTCCTTCAAACATTTAATAGTTAAGCAATAATCCAAATAATACTTAGGATCTCACAACCTCTTTAGGCAAATCAAACGAGAGCTGCAATGCTCTCCCTGCTATCTATATAGCTTTTTAACTCAGCTAGCGTGAGTGGTTTTGAGTAGAAATAACCTTGTATTTCATCACACTTTTCATTTTCAAGGCACTGCCGTTGAAGTTCAGTTTCTACACCTTCAGCAGTCACTAATAAATCAAATGCGTTTGCCAAACCAATAATAGCACGGGATATGGCTAGATTGCCCTTGTTATCAGGTAGACCATCAACAAAAGCTTTATCTATTTTTACACGGGTAATGGGGGAGCTTATGTAAAGATGTTATTTAAAGAAAACTTTACTGGATTGAGTAACCCCTCCAGCAACAGTTTTTTTCTTCATCAAGCAAATAAGTGTTGTAGTGATCTTTATTCTGGTATTGATTAATGAGTGAAATAGACGCTAACATTTTTACGCCAGAATCAATTAATACTGCCGAATTAAGCAGATCAGCTTCTATTTTCTGTAAATTATAAGCAAGACGCTGAAAGCCATGCTGCATTCGCTTCTGACTACTGACTAAGAAATTTTTCTTAAGAAAAGAATCAAAATAAATACCAAGAATAACCAATACTCTTAACGATTACTTAATCCCGAGACTTCAACGCAAATAACAGAGCACAAGATATTGCTTTAAACACTAAGGGAGTAATGAAACCAGCAGTACATTACGTTGACTTCGTTAATTGTTAAATTAACGATATTAATCCTCTAGTAAAAACCCACAGTATTTACAATACTCAGCATCAAAATCATGTCCTGTTTCTCCACAGTCAGGACAGGCATTATTTCTGATTCTCTCAGGCTTATATGACTTAATCAGCTCCGCACTATAAATGCCTGTTGGCACAGCAATAATGCCGTAACCCATAATCATAATAAAAGAAGCTATCACCTGACCCAAAGGCGTTTGTGGTGCTATATCTCCATAACCAACAGTTGTTAATGTAACAACTGCCCAATAGACAGATTTAGGGATACTGGTAAAACCCGCTTCACTACCCTCTACCACATACATTAATGAACCAAAAATAACCACTAGAGTAAGAATAGTGTAAAGAAACACCAAGATTTTACGTCTACTTCTATTTAAAGCACTCATGAGCATTTGTGCTTCCCCCATATAAGCTGATAGCTTCAATATCCGAAAAATTCTTAACAAACGTAAGACCCGAATAATCAACATATATTTTATGCTGGGAAAAAGAAAACTAAGATAAGTGGGAATAATGGACAAAAAATCAACGACACCAAAAAAACTTCGCGCATACAGTAAGGGACGCTGTATAGAGAGCAAGCGTAAACTGTATTCAATAGTGAACAAAAAGGTAAAAAACCATTCAATGTAAAATAATACCTCTCCGTACTGTAACTGAATATGAGTCACACTACTCAGCATGACGGCAATAACACTGCATATAATGCTAATGATTAATACAATATCAAAAACTTTACCTAAGCGAGTTTCAGAACCGAATATTATTGTATGCAGCGATTCTCGCCACGCTGTTAAAGCAACTTCCTGGTTGTCATTTGATTTTTGTTTTTTGTGTACAGTCATACTTTTTAGGTATCATCGGTTTACACTATCACTAACCCAATCTACATTATTCCATTATTTCCACTGTGACGTTTATCAGCCCATACTCAAGTAACGCTCGCCTGTATCGTGTACAATCGTTACCACTGTTTTACCTGCTCCCAATTCTTCCGCAACTCTCAGTGCGGCACAAATACTGGCACCGGATGAAATCCCTGCCATAATACCTTCTTCTGCAAACAGCCGTTTACGCATAGCAAAAGCTTCTTCGCTACTCACTTGTTCAATAGAGTCAACTAGGTCAACATCCAAATTTTTAGGTATAAACCCTGCGCCTATGCCTTGTATCTTATGCGGACTATGTGTGCCGCCTGAAATAACCGGTGACTCACTCGGTTCTACTGCAATTACTTTAAAGTCGTTGTTTCTGTTTTTTATGACTTCTGCAACACCTGAAATAGTCCCTCCTGTACCCACGCCACAAACAAATGCATCTATATTGCCATCTGTTGCTGACCAGATCTCCTGGGCAGTGGTCTTTCTATGTATTTCTGGATTGGCAGGATTTTCAAATTGCTGAGGCATATAAGAACCTGACGTTTTAGAAACTATTTCTGTGGCTTTAGCGATTGCACCCTTCATTCCTTCTGGTCCAGGTGTTAATACAATTTCTGCCCCATAAAGTGCTAATAATTGCCTTCTTTCCACAGACATTGTTTCAGGCATGGTTAAAATGCAGTGATAACCACGTGCTGCGGCGACCATAGCCAAAGCAATGCCTGTATTACCCGAGGTAGGTTCAACAATAGTTCCGCCGGCTTTTAATTCACCAGAATGTTCAGCAGCCAGAACCATAGCCAAGCCGATTCTATCTTTTACTGAACCGCCAGGGTTTCTTGATTCTATCTTTGCATAAACATCAGCAGAGCCATCTTTTACCAAACGCTGTAATTTAATTAAGTCGGTATTACCTATTAATTTAGTGACATCATGTACAGTACCCATATTTTCCCCCTATAAAAATCATATTTTTTAACCTGAGCTCAATAGAGTCAATAATTACCACACCAGAGTAAAGTACCAATTTCAGGTTTAACCCTGATAATAAACACAATTTATCTATAATATCAAATAATCTCAGAGGTTAATTGTATAGTCGTCACACTTTACCCATTAAGAAACTCAAGAAAAATGCGCAAAACCTGATTATGTTAACTGAGTACAAACTGAATAAACTTATAAACTAATTTGATCAAATACTGTCAATTTATTTATTCCTTATAAACATAAAAACGGCTAAACAATTGATTTTTCATACCCCCCTAAATTCCTTATTTTTTTGATAAAAAACAAATCTCTTTGCTTTGTTACTAGAAACTTCGGATAATAGGACTTGTTAAGTTCCCACATATATCACGCGATTAGCGGTTAAACACTTTTTTTGCGAGTAGAATAATCAACTGGATTGATCCATTCAGGAATATGAAAAATAAACAATACCAATATAGACCAGGGCGTTCCTACCCATCAGGCTCACAAGCCAATGAAAACGGTGTCAATTTCTCTATTTTTACGCGTCATGCTGAAAGTGTTGAGCTTATCCTTTTTGAAAATTTTGATGACAAAGAACCCTTACAGACGATACAGCTTAAAAAAGGTATCCATAGAACCTTTTATTCTTGGCATGTATACGTTATAGACCTACCCGCAGGTACTTGGTATACCTGGTGCATTGATGGCTCTAATGAACCTAAAGCAGCTGGTTTACATTTTGATAAAGACAAACACTTATTAGACCCTTGGGCTAAAGTTGTTTGCGATAGCAATTGGGATCGCCAAGCTGCCTGTATGCCTGGAGATAATATTGATAGCTCAATGCGCTGTATGGTAGTTGATGATTATGATTATGACTGGGAAGGTGATGTTCCCTTGCGCATCAGCAGCGAAAAATCAATTATCTATGAGTTGCATGTCGGTGGATTTACTAGCCACGCATCATCTAAGGTAAAAAACCCAGGCACATTTTCCGGCTTGATAGAAAAAATACCTTATTTAAAAAAGTTAGGTATTACTCATGTTGAATTATTACCTGTGATGGCTTTTGACGAACAAGATGTTCCCAAAGGAACAGCAGACCTAGGCCTTAAAAATTACTGGGGTTACAGCACCCATAGTTTTTTTAGTCCTCATTCAGGGTACTGTGTCACGCCCGAACAAGGCACTCATGTCAAAGAATTCCGAGATTTAGTTAAAGCCTTACACAAGGCAGGTATCGGCATTATTTTAGATGTAGTCTATAACCATACCTCAGAAGCGGGTATTGACGGCCCGATCATCAATTTTCGTGGTATCGGCGAAAATATCTTTTACCATCATGATCACCACGATAAAAGTATTCTTCATGACTATACTGGCTGTGGCAATACTATAAATGCCAACCACCCATTAGTTGCTTCTTTTATTACCAGTAGTCTTGAATACTGGGTAAGCGAAATGCATGTTGATGGCTTTCGTTTTGATTTAGCCAGTGCTTTAGCCCGTGGAGAAAGTGGCGATGTACTCGATGATCCTCCTGTACTTTGGAGCATAGAATTATCACAACAATTATCACAAACCAAACTCATTGCTGAAGCGTGGGATGCAGCAGGGCTTTATCAGGTTGGTTGTTTTCCGGGGCATCGCTGGGCCGAATGGAATGGTAAATATCGAGATGTGATTCGTGAAGTATTACGTGGTGATAAAGGCAAAATACAAGAACTCGCAACCCGCATATCAGGCAGTAGCGATCTTTATGAACATCAAGATGGCTTACCTATCAATAGTATTAATTTTATTACCTGCCATGATGGCTTTACGCTAAATGATCTATTCAGTTACAACAAAAAACATAACGAAGCCAATGGCGAAGATAATAGAGATGGCTGTAACAGCAGTATAAGTTTCAACTGTGGTGTTGAAGGCGATACTGATGATCCAGAAATTATTTCACTCAGAATAAAACAAGCAAAAAATGCTTTTGCCATCTTATTAATGAGTGAAGGTGTACCCATGATTTTAGCTGGCGATGAATTACTTCATTCTCAGCAAGGTAATAATAATGGTTACTGTCAGGACAATGAACTGACATGGCTTAACTGGGACATGTCTAAAAAGAATGAAGATATGCTCCGCTTTACTCAAAAAATGATTGCATTACGTAAACGCCACGCCTCCCTGATGCGTCGACGCTTTTTAACAGGTGAAGTGGTAGAAGGAAAAGACATAAAAGACATCTCATGGCACGGAGCTAAACTTGACACCCCGTTATGGAACGATCCTGAAGCTCGATTATTAGCATTTACTTTAGCCGCTGTAAAAGAAGATGAGACAGACTTACATGTCATCATTAATATGTCTGATGATAAAACCTTGATTGAACTGCCTGATCTTGAAGGAAAAGCCTGGTGCTTATCACTGGACACCTCTGAGCAATCACCCAAAGACATTATCTCTCGATACAATCAAAAATCTTTATCCGGAAATACCTTTCTGGTTGAAGAAAAGAGCATTGTTGCTTTTGAAAATATAACGCATTAGGTGATTGTCGGGTTAGGCTATCACTAACCCGACCTCCCCCAATCCAGATAAATTAATAATAAACCCTTAACAAATGCTGTATTTCTGCAAACTCATGTAAATACGGTTTTGCAACCTCATGATTAGCGGCTATTACAACTATATCATGCGAAAAAACCGAGGTGTTATACCAGTTAAAACTACCATCAATCACAATATAATCATCAATAATGCAGTATTTTGAATGAATCGGTGAATAAGGCACATCATGATCATCCTGACCATAAACCAAACCTACAGTGACACCAGCAAATCTCAATTGATCAACAGCGGGTAATAAGGGCTGGTTTAATTCTTCATCCATAGACCGTTTGACACCCACGTTGCCTTGCCGTGCAATATGACCATTTAATAATATGTGGACATTAACCCCTCTATTTTTAGCGTTAATTAAGGCGGTGATAACACTGTCATGATGATCACCTAACAACTCACCAATCAAAAACAAAGTTACCTTAATTGAATGTTTGGCTCGATTGATTTCACCTAAAATTGCATGATGTGGCAGATAATTATCACCATTTTGGGTGGTATGACGACCATAGGTATAAAGCAGATTAAAATGACTATGGGGATCGACACCATACGGTTGAATAACACCACCTCGCTGACTTTGAAAAATGTTATCCAATAATCGACAAACACCTTTAGAGTGAAAGGTCATACCCGATTCCCAATTAGCCCACCAGCGATCAAAAGTAATATTAAAAGACCCCATGATGCAATCTTCATCATTAAAAATGATAAATTTGGTATGCATATCAGGCTCTACTTCAATCAAATGATGATCAGGA
>DAOWHF010000328.1:0-9220 GCA_030641565.1 Methylomarinum sp. | reverse complement strand
TAATGATGAGTTAATTGAATTTCAAGGTGTAGGAAGCATTACCACGGATAGAAAAAAATCAGAGATGAGGATTATTCAAGCCCAAAAAGTTGCTGAAGAAGCAAACCAGGCGAAATCACATTTCTTATCAAATATGAGTCATGAGTTACGTACACCATTAAATTCAATTATTGGTTTTTCTCAGTTGCTAGAGCTAGATGAGGACGACCCTTTATCTGATGCTCAGCGTGAATCAATTGAACTAATACATAAAGGCGGGCAGCATTTATTAGGGTTGATCAATGATATTTTGGATTTATCTACTATTGAATCAGGTATGATAAATCTATCATTAGAGCCAGTATCTTTAGATGATGTTGTAGTTGAATTAATTCCTTTTGTTCGCGAAATAGCTAAAAAAAGAGGGATTGATATAAGCGTAAAGCAAAATGTTAATAAGTCTGTTGTTTTGGCAGACTATATGCGGACAAAGCAAGTTATTTTAAATTTACTTTCTAATGCAATTAAATATAATTATGAATATGGCAAAATAGAGATTGGAATAGCCAGTCTAGGTGATGAATTTCGAGTTTCTATAAAGGATACTGGGCCGGGTATTAGTCTTGATGATCAGAAAGATCTGTTTAAGCCATTTAGTCGCTTAGGTGCAGAGAAAACAGCGATTGAAGGGACTGGTATTGGACTTAGCTTGTGTAAAAATATTGTTGAGCATATGCAAGGTGCTATTGGTGTAGAAAGTAAAGAAGGCAATGGCAGTCTTTTTTGGTTTTCTTTGCCTTCGGCTAATCCGAATAATGATGTCTCATTAGAAAATTCAATATCTACCAATGAAAACTCCACTTTACCAGCCGAAAATATAGCAATTAAATTACTTTATATAGAGGATAACCCCGCTAATATGCAGTTGATGCGTAAAGTGGTTAAGAAAATTGATGACTGTGTGATGTATGATGCACCCAATGCAGAAATTGGATTGGAGATGATTGAGCAAATGCGACCTGATATAGTGTTGATGGATATAGATTTGCCTGGTATGAGTGGCTTTCAGGCATTTTCTGAAATTCATAAGCGCTTTGATTTTGCCAGTAAGCTTCCTGTTATTGCTATTTCTGCTAATGCCATGAAAAAAGATATAGAAGCAGCAAAAGAATTGGGATTTGTGGCGTATTTAACTAAGCCATTAGATGTTGCGCTTTTTATAGAAACAATCAATAAAACTATGATGAAATCATGAAGATTTTAGTTGTTGACCGGGTTAAGTTATTTCAAAATATTTTTGCCAGTGTTTTGAGTGATACAGATATAGGGTACGATTTCTCTGACACGGGATCATCAGCTTTATCTATGTTGGAAAGAGATAAATATGAAATAATTTGTATTTCTATGTATCTTGAAGACATGGATGCTATTGAACTTAGCCATAAAATTCGTCAGTTAACAAAATATATTCATACACCTATTATTCTTATAACATCTTCAGAATCTGATAATGTTATTCAAGAAGCTATGAAGTCGGGGATTACCGATATTTTTGAAAAAAAAGATGTCGATCAACTGGTAAATTTCATTCGACGTTTTGGGCAGCAGAATAATAAAATTAATGGGCGTGTCTTATATGTAGAAGACACCTTGTCTCAGCGATTGTTAGTCACTGAAATGTTGCTTCAACATGGACTTGAAGTCGATGGCTTTGCTTCAGGGGAAAAGGCTTTTGCTGCTTTTATAAAAAAAGATTACGACATGGTTCTTACCGATATTGTTCTGGATGGGAGCATGAGCGGTGTGACTTTGGCGAATAGAATTAGAAGGCTAGATGGAAACAAGGGTGATGTGCCTATTTTAGCTGTGACGGCTTTTGATAACATATCCAGAAGAATTGGACTGTTCTATTTAGGGGTTAATGATTATGTTATTAAGCCCGTTGTTGAGGAAGAGCTGGTTGCCAGAGTTAAAAGCTTGATTGAAAATCGACACTATTTTATGGATATGTATAGTGAGAAGAATAAAGCATTGCAAGAAAATGCAGCAAAGAGTGAGTTTTTAGCATTAACAAGCCATGAATTAAGAACGCCTCTAAATGCTATTATTGGATACCTTCAATTATTAAAAATGGATGCTAAAGAAGAAAAAGTCTCCGATGATTTTTTTGACTCTATTCTTGAGGTTGATAAAGCAAGCCACTATTTGTTGAGTTTAATTAATGGAATACTAGATTTGTCAAAAATTGAAGCGGGGGGGATGGATGTTCATTTATCATCCTTTTATGTTAAAGACGTTATTTTGTCCGCAATCAGTATTATTAAATATGCCGCTTCAGAGCGAGGAATTACATTACATGAAAATTTTGCAGAAAATATCCCTCGTGTCATTGCTGATAGTGCGCGTTTAAGGCAAATTTTAATTAATTTATTATCAAACGCTGTTAAGTACAATAGAGAGTATGGTGATATATTCATCTCTGTTTTTTACAAAAAAGAAACGGAAAGTATTTGTATAAGTGTTAAAGATACAGGTGCAGGGTTGAGTAAAGAGGCCTGTCAAGGGCTGTTTGAAAAATTCAACCGCTTAGGTGCTGGAGACACTGATGTTGAGGGAACGGGCTTAGGTCTGTATGTTACAAAGAAAATGGTCACTGAAATGCAGGGTGATTTAACCGTAAAAAGCCGTTTAGGTGAGGGCACAGTTTTTTCGGTTTTATTGCCAGCAGAGACGTAATTTAGGATAGGAAATGGGTATTAGCGAACAGATTTACCAGGCAAACATATTGATTGTTGATGATGAGCCGGCCAATGTAAAGCTACTGGAACGGATTTTATTGCGTAAAGGGTATCAAAATGTATATGCAACATCAGACCCAAGGGATGTTGAAGGCTTGTGTGAAAAGGTTGAATTTGATGCGTTCTTATTAGATATAAGAATGCCAGAGCTTGATGGCTTTCAAGTGATGGAACTCTTGGGTAAATATTACGTTAACGACTACTTGCCTGTTTTAGTCTTTACTGCACAAATAGATAGGGAAACACGTTTAAAGGCACTGGAATGCGGTGCTAAAGATTTTTTAACCAAGCCATTTGATCAAGTTGAAGCATTAACACGAATTAATAATTTATTAGAAGTTCGTTTAATGCATAAACAGATCAAACAACAGAACAGTATTTTAGAAAGTGAAGTAAAGAAAAGAACAAAAGAGCTTTATGATACACGGCAACAAGTGATTCAAAGGTTAGGTTTAGCAGCAGAGTATCGGGATAATGAAACCGGTAATCACATTATCAGGATGAGTAAATACTCAAAACTGTTAGCATTGGCGTATGGACTTCCGGAAAAGCAAGCGGATTTAATCTTAAACGCTTCACCTATGCATGATATTGGGAAAATTGGTATTCCAGATAATGTCTTATTAAAGCCAGGAAAGTTAGATGCAGATGAATGGAAGACCATGCAAAGCCATGTTGTTATCGGGGGTGATTTATTGGCGGGAGATGATTCTGAATTAATGGTTATAGCGCGACAAATTGCTCTACATCACCATGAGAAATGGGATGGTAATGGTTATCCTGAGGGCTTAAAGGGTGAGGGAATTTCAATTGAGGGCCGGATTTGTGCTATCGCAGATGTATTTGATGCATTACTTTCTGAGCGACCTTATAAAAAACCCTGGACTGTAGAAAAGGCTTTAGAGTTAATAGAAAGTGAAGCAGGAAAACAGTTCGATCCAGATCTCGCACCATTAATGCGACAAATATTACCTGAAGTTCAAGTTATTATGAAAAAGTACACGGATGCAAGTGATTGATGAAGAAGAGTGATTTTAACTATGATTTACCTGAGCATCTAATCGCTCAAAAACCATTAACTAAACGTATTTCAAGTCGATTGTTGTGTATGGATAAATCAACAGGTGTTTTAAGTGATAAACAATTTGTTGATTTTGTTGATTTGATTAATGAAAACGATTTGCTGGTTTTAAATGATACCAAAGTGATTCCTGCACGTTTATATGGAAAGAAACAAACAGGCGGAAAGGTCGAAATATTAATTGAGCGAGTTCTGGATGAGCATAATGCCTTGGCGCATATACGCTCCAGTAAATCACCTAAAGCAGGTGCTATTATTGAATTAGATAATGGGTTTAGCCTAACTGTCACAGGGCGAGATGATGACTTGTTTTGTCTTGAATTTACAGCTGAAATGTCATTCTTCGATTTACTTGATCAAATCGGGCATATCCCTTTACCACCTTATATAACACGAGAAGATGACGAGGAAGATTTAAGCCGTTATCAAACAGTGTTTGCCAAGCAGTCAGGCGCAGTCGCTGCACCAACGGCAGGCTTGCATTTTGATCAGGCGACTATAGATAGCTTAGAAAAAAAAGGTGTTGCCAAGGCCTTTGTTACCTTGCATGTAGGGAGTGGTACTTTTAGACCTGTTAAGGTTGATGATTTATCCGAACATGTCATGCACAAAGAATATTATTCGGTTTCACAAGAAACCGTTGATAAAGTGCAGCAGACCCACGCAAAGGGTGGACGTGTTGTAGCCATTGGTACAACAGCGGTTAGGGCATTAGAATCAGCCTCTAGAACAGGGAAATTACAAGCCGGCTTTGGTGATACAGATTTATTTATTACCCCAGGTTATCAATTTAACTCTGTGGATGCGATGCTGACTAATTTTCACTTGCCTGAATCTACACTATTAATGCTAATTTCTGCATTTGCTGGCTACGATCATGTGGTAAATGCTTATCAACATGCTATTGAACAAGCATACCGCTTTTTTAGTTACGGTGATGCCATGTTTTTGTCCGATGCAACAGCGCCCCCTTCGGCGTAATTAAATATAGTGCGGACTTTTACTCCATTCAAACGCCTAGTTTCCTAGGCATAATTCTCGTTTTGATTAACCTCTAAAAGCAATGCCAGAAAACGCAATTTTCCCCCCTCAATTACCACAAAAAGTCACTCAACCCTTATTTTGGACAGGCTTAAGTGGCTGTGGTGATTCATTGGCGATTGCTTCTGCAATTAAAAATGAAAATCGATTATTTGTTATTGTCACACCAGATAACCAAACCGCTCTTCGCTTAGAGCATGAATTATCATTTTTCCTGTCTGATGAGTATCCCATACTACATTTTCCTGATTGGGAAACCTTGCCTTATGATGTTTTCTCGCCTTTACCTGAGATAATATCCGAGCGCTTAAAAACCTTGGCGGTATTGCCAGAAACTAAACGTGGAGCCTTGGTTGTTTCAGTTGCTACTTTAATGCACAGACTGGCTCCAAGAGAGCATGTTTTGGCTCACAGCTTTTTTATAGAGGTTGGCGGAGTTTTTAATATGGAGCTGAACAGAGTCAAGCTGGAGAGTGTTGGCTATCAGTGCGTCTCTCAAGTCTATCAACATGCGGAATTTGCGGTACGAGGCGCCATAGTCGATTTATTTCCGATGGGAAGCAAATTACCCTATCGTATTGAATTGATGGATGACGATATTGAATCCATTAGAACATTTGACCCTGATACTCAACGCTCATTAGAAAAAATTGATAAGGTTCAATTGTTTCCAGCCAGAGAATTTCCGTTTACAGATGATGCGATAAAACATTTTCGCCAGGCATTTAGAAATCAGTTTCCTGAAGTATCAGCAAAAAATATCTTATATCTTGATGTCAGTAAAGGTATTGCGCCAGGTGGGATTGAATATTATTTTCCTCTGTTTGTTGATAGCACCGAAACTTTATTCGACTATTTACCCAAAACGACAGCATTGGTGTTGCCAGAATCATATGTTGAGGCAGCAGAATTATTTTATGAAGAAGTAGAAGAGCGATTCCAGCAACGAAAATATGATGTTGACAGACCTCTTTTAGATCCGCTCCAGTTATTCCTTAAGGCTGATGAGTTAAAGCAGAAAACAGATGTATTTTCTAGGGTCATACTTTCAAAACAGGCTGAAATAGAGACTGATTTTGCTTGTGCTCAATTGCCTGATGTGACCATAGATGATCGGCTTAAACAACCTGCTAAGCAATTGTTATCATTTCTAACTACATTTTCAGGAAAAGTGCTTTTTGTTGCTGAAACAGCGGGGCATAGAGAAGGTTTAATAGAGAAACTCAAACCATATAAGGTGCGTTTAAAGCTAGTTCATTCCTGGCAAGCGTTTTTAGATGAGCCGCAACTAGCATGTATTATTGTTGCACCAATGGATCACGGTTTATTGTTGGCTGATCCTGCCATTGCCATTATTACCGAAAGGCAGCTTAGCGGTGAGAAAGTACAGCAGCGACGTAGACGGCGTAAATCTGCCGCTAAAGAGCTGGAAAATGTATTTAATAACCTTAATGAATTATCGGTAGGTTCTCCTGTTGTTCATCAAGAGCATGGTGTTGGTCGATATTTAGGTCTGCAAACATTAGAAATTGGTGGCATTGAATCTGAATTTTTGACCTTGGAATATGCTAATGATGACAAACTGTATGTGCCCGTATCATCATTACAATTAATTGGTCGATACAGTGGTGCAAGCGCAGAAAGTGCGCCATTACATAAGCTAGGTAGTGATCGCTGGAGTAAAGCCAAGAAAAAAGCCATGGAAAGGGCAAGAGATGTTGCTGCTGAATTGCTTGATATTCATGCTAAACGTGCAGCCAAACAGGGGCATGCTTTTAAAGTGACTGATGAGGAGTATTTGACATTCTCGGCGGCATTTCCTTTTGAAGAAACCCCCGACCAGGCAACAGCAATAGAGGCGCTTTATCAGGATATGCTAAGCCCGCAGCCTATGGATAGAGTGATTTGTGGTGATGTAGGTTTTGGTAAAACAGAAGTTGCAATGAGAGCCGCTTTTGTTGCTGTACAAAGTGGAAAGCAAGTGGCTGTGTTAGTACCTACCACTTTATTGGCACAACAGCATTATCAAAATTTTAGAGACCGCTTTGCTGATTGGCCTGTACGGGTCGAAGTGATGTCACGATTTGTCACTGCAAAGCAGCAGAAAAGCATTGTGGCTGAATTAGAAAGCGGTCAAGTCGATATTGTAATCGGTACCCATAAGCTGCTTTCAAAAGAGATGAAGTACAATGCATTAGGTTTGGTCATTATTGATGAAGAGCATCGCTTTGGTGTGCGTCAAAAAGAGCATTTTAAAAAATTGCGTTATGATTTGGATTTATTAACATTAACGGCGACCCCTATTCCAAGAACATTGAATATGGCAATGGCTGGGTTAAGAGATATTTCTATTATCGCCAGTCCGCCGCCTAATCGTCATCCGATTAAAACTTTTATTAGCGAGTGGATTGATGTTCAAATTCAAGAAGCCTGTCAACGAGAAATTAAGCGTGGTGGACAGGTGTTTTTCTTGCATAATGATGTTAAAAGCATGGATAAAATGGCGCGGGAAATCGAAAGGTTAGTTCCCGAAGCCAGAGTGAAGATTGCCCATGGGCAAATGGCAGAACGTGAGTTAGAACAGATTATGCTGGATTTCTATCACCAGCGTTTTAACTTACTATTGAGTACCACGATTATTGAAAGTGGCATAGATATACCCAGTGCTAATACCATTATTATTAATCGGGCTGATAAATTAGGTCTGGCACAGCTACATCAATTGCGCGGACGGGTAGGGCGATCAC
The DNA here is from genome assembly GCA_030641565.1 of Methylomarinum sp. Classification (GTDB taxonomy): domain Bacteria; phylum Pseudomonadota; class Gammaproteobacteria; order Methylococcales; family Methylomonadaceae; genus QPIN01. The sequence goes on along the minus strand of DAOWHF010000328.1, from coordinate 1,574 downwards.
ATCATCGAGCCTATGCTTATTTCATTGTGCCACCTAAAACATTGATGAGTAAAGACGCTGTAAAACGTTTAGAAGCACTGGATACATCAGGTGAGTTAGGGGCTGGTTTTATGTTGTCGTCACATGATATGGAAATTCGGGGTGCAGGTGAGTTATTGGGAGATGATCAAAGCGGACAGATTCAGGAAATTGGCTTTACTTTGTATACCGAGTTGCTGGAGCGTGCAGTCGAGGCATTAAAGTCAGGGAAGCAACCCGAATTGGATGCGCCGATGGAAACCGGTCCAGAAGTTGATTTACAAGCGCAAGCTTTAATTCCTGAAGATTATTTGCCCGATATTCATGCAAGGCTGGTTTTGTATAAGCGTATCGCAAGTACTGAGACGAATGATGAACTACGTGAGTTAAAAGTTGAGATGATCGACCGTTTTGGTATGTTGCCAGATGCGGTTAAAACATTATTTAGTGTGACAGAATTAAAGCAAATAGCGTCACCATTAGGCGTGAAGAAAATTGATGCTTATGCTGAAGGTGGCAGGGTTGTTTTTACTAAAGACCCTAAGATAAATACAGAACAGTTAATTAGGTTAATACAAACGCAATCGCAACAGTATCAGTTTGATGGTTCAGATAAATTGCGATTTACTAAAAAGTTTGAGGACGTGAGTGAAAAGGTCGGGTTTATAACTGATTTACTGAATGTATTAACACCAGAAAATAGCTAATTAATCATTGTAGATGGGATTGGAAAGGAATATGAAAAAAAGAGCGATTTTTATAGTATCGATACTCAGTTTACTTTGCATTAACGCTTATGCAGATGAGCGCTTATACAAAATTGAGCTGGTGATTTTTTCGCAAGATATGCCTAATACAGAAACTTTTGATCAAACTGAAAGTGAAATAAATTGGCCGAAATTTGTGGATAATCGCAGAGATTATGAGAATGTAGACCCCAAATATATGAGTCTGCATGGTATTTACGCAAAACTAGCACGAAGTCAGAATTATCAGTCATTAATGCACGTGGCATGGATTCAAAGTGTTAAAGAAAACCGATTAAGTCGCGCTGTAAAAATTAGTAATTCGGCAGGCACTATTAATGGTTTTTTTCGCATACAACGTGGAAATCTTGTACATATGATTGCAGATATTGAGTATACCCCGGGATCTGTAATTTATCGCTTGAATGAAAAGCGTCGATTTAAATTTAATGAAACACATTATTTAGATCACCCAAAATTCGGTGTTTTAGCGAGAATATCCCCTCTAGATTGAGTTTGCAAGTGTGTCTTTGGCAACTGCAGCCATTTTGGTTTTGTGATCTGTGTCCCCTGATGTAATACTTTTAATTCAATTAACATGTGTAGTAGCTTAAGCCTTACACTAAAGGTGTGTAGTTTTGAGTTGGCGAGCGGATACAATAAATATAACTAATCGATAGGGTCACAGACCTAGGCGCAAGTTCTTTGTTAAAGCTAGATTGATATGACTGCCAGGAGATAAAGTAATAACTTATTGTGATTGGTATAGCTTAAGTTGACTGTATTTCGATAATGAATATTGACTGTTTA